>JADFSQ010000425.1 GCA_022560715.1 Bacteroidota bacterium | reverse complement strand
ATAGTGATGGTCACCACGATAACGATATTGCTTCTTCTGAATCAAGAGATATTGAAGCAACCACACAAAAGAGTGGAGACCTATCAAAAATTATTGATAGTTACCTAGAAATTAAAAACGGATTGGTTGCCGATAGTAAAAATGGAGCTGCTAAAGGAGCAACTAGTATGCTTACTGCGTTTGCTGATTTTGACATGTCTGCATTAACAGGAGATACCCATAAGGAATATATGGAAATCCTTGAAAGTGCAAAAGAACAAGCTGAACACATTGAAAAAAGCCCTATCGATCATCAAAGAGAGCATTTTGAAACCTTAAGTACAGATGTTAATGATTTAATAACTTTATTAGGTACAGATAAAACTCTATACGTAGATTATTGCCCTATGAAAAAAATGAGTTGGTTAAGTGAAACAAAAGATATTAAAAACCCTTATTACGGAAGCAAAATGCTTACTTGTGGCAACATACAAAAGCAAATAAATTAATAGCTTTTTAAGACCTCACAGGTTTTAAAAACCTTTGAGGTCTGGATTTTTAATAGTATGAAAAAAATCATAAAAAAAATAACAATACTATTATTCGTTGTTTTTATAGGCATCCAATTTGTACCAACAACATACAATACAAGTGATAAAGTTTCAGAAACAGATTTTGTAAAAATTTTTAATGCACCTAAAAATATTCAAAATTTGCTAAAAACCTCTTGCTACGATTGCCATAGCAACAATACAAATTACCCTTGGTACAGTAAAATTCAACCTGGTGCTTGGTTAATGGAAGGGCATATTAATGAAGGTAAAGAAGAATTAAATTTCAGCACTTTTGGAGACTATTCTGGTCGAAGAAAAAAAAGCAAATTAAAATCAATTATTAGTCAAATTAAAGATGATGAAATGCCTCTTTTATCTTATACTTTTATTCATAGAGACGCAAAACTTTCTGAAAAAGATAAATTTATGCTCGATAAATGGCTAAATAATTTAAGAGACAGCCTTCAGTAAAATGAAACAAAAAAATATTGAAATAGCAGTTAAAAATATGGTTTGTAACCGCTGTATTAAAGTGGTTAAAGATGAACTTGTTAAAAACAACATCGATTTTATACATGTTGATTTAGGAAAAATATATTTCAATGGTGAGCTTTCATCTATAGATAACAAAAACTTAAAACAAATTCTTAAAAAAGAAGGCTTTGAACTTGTTGAAGATAGAGAAGCCATAATAGTAAACAAAGTAAAAACACTAGTAATTAAAAACATTCATCAGGGAAAAGAAAAGCCACAACATCAAAATTTTTCCGATTTTCTTACTTCAAATATTGGAATTGAGTATTCACAAATGAGTAAACTATTTTCAGAAATAGAAGGAAATACTATAGAACATTACATTATTAAACAACGCATTGAACGTGCTAAAGAGCTCTTAATTTATAATGAGCTGACTTTAAGTCAAATTTCTTACGAACTTAATTACAGCAGTCCACAGCATTTGTCGAGACAATTTAAACAACTAACAGGATTTACACCCACGGCTTTTAAAAAAATTGGAAAACGAAATAAATTAGATACTATCTAACAAAATTACATGCAACAAGTTCTGAAGTAAAACAATTTTTAATTAATAAACTACCCCAAGGCAGAGCCGTCGAGGTATTAAATAGAGTTTGTTAAGTAAACATCACTTTTTCCGATCCAGAGGATCAGGGAATTAAACCACATCTTCTCGTCCGCCGAAGCGAAACGCGAGGATTAAACCCGCATTATGCATTGGTAATTATTCTAATTTAAAATAATGTTTCATTTTAAATGATATAAATTATGAACTCAAAAAAAAGTATTTTAAATAATATGTTAATCTTGGTGTTATTGTTTTTTAACACAAACATATTGTATGCTCAAAAGTATTTTGTAAAAGATGGAACTGCTTTTTTTAAAGCTGAAACATCTGTAAACTCTTATACAGGAACTTCCAATCAATTACATGGTTATATTGACTTACAAACAGGTGTAATAGAATTTATGCTACCAGTTAAATCTATAAATACTGGAAACAAAAAGAGAGATAAACAC
>JADFSQ010000038.1 GCA_022560715.1 Bacteroidota bacterium | reverse complement strand
GAAAAGGACAAGTTTTTACGTTTGTTTGCTGAATTCGAAAACTATAAGAAACGAACAGCTAAAGAACGTATTGAGCTGTTTACAACAGCAAGCGAAGATTTAATGAAATCTTTATTACCAGTTCTTGATGATTTTGATCGTGCTTATTCTGAAATTTCAAAATCTAATGATAAAGATTTGCTTAAAGGTGTTGAGCTGATAAGCAACAAATTAAGAGATATATTAAAATCGAAAGGATTAGCTGAAGTAGATGTGAAACAGGGCGATGTGTTTAATGCCGATGTTCATGAAGCGATAACACAAATACCTGCACCAAGTAAGAAATTAAAAGGGAAAATTATAGATGTAATAGAAAAAGGATATGCTTTAGGCGATAAAGTAATCCGTTTTCCTAAAGTTGTTATTGGACACTAAAAAAGGAATATGGCAAAGCAAGATTATTACGACATATTAAAAATAAATAAAGGAGCAACTGCTTCCGAAATAAAAAAGGCTTACCGTAAAAAGGCATTAAAGTATCATCCTGATAAAAATCCAGATGATAAATTGGCTGAAGAAAAATTTAAGCAAGCTGCTGAAGCTTATGAAGTGTTGAGCGATCCTGATAAAAAGGCCAGATACGATCAGTTTGGTCATCAGGCTTTTGATGGTGGTGCTGGTGGTTTTAGTGGTGGCATGAATATGGATGATATATTCAGTCAGTTTGGTGATATTTTTGGCGGAGCATTTGGTGGAGGATTTAGTGGTTTTGGAGGCTCAAGGCAACGTGTTATAAAAGGCAGTAATTTAAGAATCAGAGTAAGATTGACACTTGAAGATATTGCCAATGGTGTTGAGAAAAAGATAAAAGTAAAGCGTAAAATTATCGCTCCCGGAACTACTTATAAAACCTGTACAACGTGTAATGGAGCAGGACAGGTTACAAGAATTACCAATACAATTTTAGGAAGAATGCAAACATCTGCGCCTTGCAATACGTGTGGAGGTGCTGGACAAATTACAGACAAAAAACCGTTAGAAGCTGATGCACAAGGCTTAATTATAAGTGAAGAAGTTGTAACTATTAAAATTCCAGCAGGTGTTGTAGATGGTATGCAACTTAAAGTATCTGGCAAAGGAAATGCAGCTCCAGGAAACGGAATCCCTGGAGATTTACTGGTAGCCATTCAGGAATTAGACCATGAAACTCTACAACGAGATGGTGATAATTTACACTACGATTTGTATGTGAGTGTGCCTGATGCTATTTTAGGAATATCTAAAGAAATAGATACTGTTACCGGAAAAGTCAGAATTAAAATTGAAGCAGGTGTTCAGTCAGGGAAAATTTTACGATTAAGAGGTAAAGGTATTCCGAGTATTAATGGATATGGTAAGGGAGATTTGTTGGTTCATGTTAATGTCTGGACACCAAAAACGCTTAATAAAGAGCAAAAAGAATTCTTTGAGGCTATGAGAGATGATGAACATTTTGAGCCTAAACCCGAAAGTTCAGATAAATCTTTTTTTGAAAAAGTAAAAGATATGTTTTCTTAGGTTATTTAAGAGATATGTCTGTTGGTAGAGCTATTCTTTTTTTGAATGTAATTCTAAAGTTATTTATGAATTTTAATTATTATTTCAGAAAAAATAGTATATTTGAGTTATCACTAATTAACGTTAGTGATAATTTTTCTTTTTCATAGCAATTTTTCCCATCCTTAATTTATTAAGGGTGGGTTTTGTTTTTTATGCTGAATTTATTTCAGCATCTGTTTGTTTAGGCACTAGATTATTTTAAAATAAAATCATTCTTTTTATTAGTGTAACATTTAATATCTTTACAAGACTTATTTATTATATAAAAACAACTATATGAAGAACGCATTAGAAACCAAATCGGTTTCTAAAAATTTTGGAGATTTTACAGCATTAAATAATGTTTCTATTACAGTCCCAAAAGGAAGTATTTTTGGACTATTAGGCCCAAATGGTGCTGGAAAAACGACACTAATCCGAATAATAAATCAAATTACATTACCAGATACAGGTAGTGTTTTACTTGATGGAGAACCATTACAACCAAATCACATAAAGGATATAGGCTATTTGCCAGAAGAACGTGGATTATATAAAACGATGAAAGTGGGAGAGCAAGTTTTGTATTTAGCCCAATTAAAAGGATTGACTAAAGCAGAAGCCAAAAAACGCCTTAACCATTGGTTCGAGAAATTTGAAATCGGAGATTGGTGGAACAAAAAAATTCAGGAGCTTTCTAAAGGAATGGCGCAAAAAATTCAGTTTATTGTAACGGTTCTGCACCAACCTAAACTCTTAATTTTTGATGAACCTTTTTCTGGATTCGACCCAATAAATGCAAACTTAATTAAAGATGAAATTCTTCAGTTAAGAGAAGAAGGCGCAACGGTTATTTTTGCAACACACCGTATGGAATCTGTTGAAGAAATGTGTGATGACATTGCTTTAATACATGAGTCAAACAAATTATTGGAAGGTAAGTTAATTGATATTAAAAGGAAATATAAAACCAATACTTTCGAAGTAGGTTTAATTACCGATAATGAATCGCAATTAATGCATATTATTAAAAGTAAATTCGATGTTTCTCCAGCAGTTTATAAATCTTTGAATACTGATTTAAAGTTAAACATTAGGTTGAAAGACAATGAGTCGTCAAACGGGTTGTTAGCTTTTTTAATGAGCAATGCACAAGTGAATCACTTTAACGAATTGGTGCCATCTGTTAACGATATTTTTATTCAAACAGTTAAAAACAGCTAAATATGAATCATTTACCTTTAATTATAAAGAGAGAGTATTTAACAAAGGTTAAAAATAAATCGTTTATTATAATGACCTTTTTAAGCCCAATAATAATGATTGCCCTGTTTGCAGTTGTTGCTTATTTATCACAGTTAAATAATAATACTGAACGTACTATTTCAATATTAGATGAATCTGGATTTGTAAGCGAAATTTTTGAAAGTACAGAAAACACAACATATATTATTCTGAATAATATTTCTTTATTAGATGCAAAAGCACTTGTTGAAGAAAACGAGGAATATGGCTTACTTCATATTTCATCAGGCAAAGATATTTCAGAGATAGAAAAAACCATTAAATTTTATTCCGAAGACACTCCGTCGCTTGTATTAATCACAAGTTTAGAAAGTAAGTTAGAGAATAAGTTAAGCGATTTAAAACTTCAACAAATAGGTGTAGATATCGAAAAAATAAAAACGTCTAAATCAAATATAGATATTGCGCAGGAAAGTTTTCAAGGAGAAAAATCGTCTAAAATAGATAATATTGTAAAATTAGCTTTTGGAGGTTTTGCTGGCTATTTACTCTTTATGTTTATTATTATTTATGGTAATATGATAATGCGTAGTGTGATTGAAGAAAAAACGAGTCGGATAATTGAAATTATAATTTCTTCAGTAAAACCAATACAATTAATGCTTGGTAAAATTATTGGCACATCGTTGGCAGGAATTACACAGTTTGTAATTTGGGTAATATTAGGTGGCGTTTTAATGCTCATTATATCTGCAATTTTTGGAATTAATATGGCTGAAATGCAATCGCCACAACAAGAAATGATGCAACAAGCTATGCAGTCGCCTGAAGTTCAAATGCAAATGGAAAATGTAATAGCAGCAATTTATAATTTACCTTTAGCCAACCTTACCATTGCTTTTTTACTTTTCTTTATTGGTGGTTATTTATTGTATAGTTCAATGTACGCAGCAATAGGTGCAGCCGTTGATAACGAAACAGATACGCAACAATTTATGATGCCTATTCTTGTTCCATTAATTCTTGCAGTATATGTTGGTATTTTTACAGTTATTGAAGATCCTCACGGTACAGTATCAACAGTGTTTTCGTTTATTCCGTTAACATCTCCGGTAGTCATGTTAATGCGTATTCCGTTTGGTGTTCCTATTTGGCAGCAATTAATATCTTTAGGTTTATTAATAGCTACTTTTATGTTTACGGTTTGGTTTGCTGCTAAAATTTATCGTGTTGGGATATTAATGTATGGTAAAAAACCGAGTTATAGGGATATTTATAAATGGTTAAAATATTAGGATATGATACAAGAAAAAGTTGTAGAAAAAATTAAGGTGGTTACCAAAGATATTTGGGGAGCAATTTTAGATTTCTTAGATCTTGGTATTCATTTTGGAGAAGGAGAAAACAAAATAAGTATATCTATAGGATTAGTTTTGGTAATGGTTGTTTCATTTGCCTTAACAAGTTTTCTATTAAAACTAACTAGGAAGTTCTATACACGTAAGATGGAAGAAGAAGATAAACTTAAATTTATCAGTGTTTTTAAGTTTACTAATTATTTTACTTATATCGTCATATTCTTTGTCATTTTAGGAATGACAGGTATTAATATTACTCCGTTTCTGGCTGCTTCTGCTGCGTTATTAATTGGTCTTGGTCTAGCCCTTCAAGATTTTTTTCAGGATATTATAGGTGGAATTTTTATTATTTTAGACAAATCACTTTTAGTGGGAGATGTTATTGAAGTAGAAGGTAAAGTAGGGAAAGTAATAGAAATTAAACTTAGGACTACAAGAGCTATAACAAGGGATGATAAAATCATTATTATACCTAACCATATACTCATTAGAAATTCAATTTATAATTTTACTCAAAACAGAAAAACAACAAGAGAAGAGATTACTGTTGGTGTAGCTTATGGAAGTGATACTGAAAAAGTAAAAAAATTACTTTTGGAAAGTGTTAAAGAACATAAAGGTGTTTTATCAAAACCAAAACCATTTGTTACCTTTGAAGATTTTGGAGATTCTGCTTTAATATTTAAGTTGAAATTTTTTGTTAAGGATATTTTTAGAGTTCAAACCTTGTCCAGTGATATTAGATTTCTTATAGATAAACTTTTTCGTGAAAACAATATAACCATTCCGTTTCCGCAAAGAGATATACATTTATACACTAATTAAAAAAGAATGTCGAAAATTTTAGTAATTGAGGACGAAGCAGCAATACGAAGAGTATTAGTTAAAATTCTTTCCGAAGAAAGCGATACATACCAACTCGATGAAGCCGAAGATGGTTTAATAGGAATTGAAAAAATAAGAAAAGAAGATTACGATTTGATACTTTGTGATATAAAGATGCCTAAAATGGATGGTGTTGAAGTTTTAGAAGCAGTTAAAAAACTAAAACCCGAGATTCCTATCGTTATGATTTCTGGTCATGGAGATATAGATACTGCTGTAAATACTATGCGTCTTGGAGCCTTTGATTATATATCCAAGCCTCCGGATTTAAACCGGCTATTAAATACTGTTAGAAATGCTTTAGACCGTAAAGAACTTGTAGTAGAAAACAAACTGCTTAAAAAGAAAGTCAGCAAAAAATACGAAATGATAGGAGAGAGCAAAGCTCTTTTAAAAATCAAAGACATGATTGATAAAGTGGCACCAACAGATGCTCGGGTTTTAATTACAGGAGCCAATGGTACAGGAAAAGAATTGGTTGCACATTGGCTACATCAAAAAAGCCCACGTGCTAAAGGACCAATGATAGAAGTAAACTGTGCTGCCATTCCTTCCGAATTAATCGAAAGCGAATTATTCGGTCATTTAAAAGGCGCTTTTACAGGTGCTAATAAAGATCGCGCAGGAAAATTTGAAGCTGCCAATGGAGGTACAATTTTTCTTGACGAAATTGGAGATATGAGCCTTCCTGCACAAGCAAAAGTGCTTAGAGCTTTGCAAGAGAATAAGATTCAACGTGTTGGTAGCGATAAGGACATAAAAGTTGATGTGCGTATTATTGCTGCCACCAATAAAAACCTTAAAAAAGAAATAGAAAACGGTAAATTTCGTGAAGATTTATACCACAGATTAGCAGTTATATTAATTGATGTTCCGACGTTAAATAAACGGAGAGAAGACATTCCGATACTCATAAATTACTTTTTAAATAAGATTACTTCAGATCAGGGCACAACTAAAAAAACGTTTTCTAATAAAGCTATAAAGCTATTGCAGGAATACGATTGGACAGGTAATATTCGTGAGCTTCGTAATGTTATAGAACGATTAATTATTTTAGGAAGTGATGAGGTAAGCGAAAAAGATGTAAAACTGTTTGCAAGCAAATAATAGTTTATTTATTTATAAAATTAGTTTGCAATCTTAATGGTTTCAATAAAATCATCAATAAGTTTAGCTACTTCATTATTTATTTTATCGTTTTCAACCCAAGTGTGTATATCGCCAAGGTATGTCATGCCTAAATAGTTTGCCGATTTACTAAAAGGTAAAGTAAATCCATTGGTTATATCGTTTGAATTACTACAGCTTATCATAGCCATATTTTTACCACGTAATTTTCGGCCCAAATCTTTGTGTATTCGTAACAAATCAGAAATCCTATCAAAAAACACTTTTAAAATCCCACTCATGCTATACCAATACACAGGAGTTGCAAAAATTATAGTGTTGTAATTCTCAATAATTTCAGTAATAACATCAATAAAATCATCATCAGCATTTTTATATTCATAATCAAAATGACCAATGTTTTTAGTATTCAAATCTATAACATCAAAATTGCTGTTAGTAATTATATAATTTACAATTGTATTTGTGTCCCCATTACTTCTTGAACTTGCTTGTATAATTATTGTTTTATTCATTGTTACTGGATTAGACTACGAAATAATGCTTTTTTTAAATAAAAAATTAACATCCGAATAGAAATTATTAATAATGAGAAAGATATAATCAATGAACTCGTTTAAACCATTTTTTAGGAAATAGAAAAAATTTAAACAAGTTCATTATCAAATTTCATATATTTATTCCATATATATTTTGAAATGAATACATACAAAGTTACCAAAAAAATATCTTTAGAAAATATTGAGACTAAAGAAGTAATCATAGATGCAGAAGATAAACTAAAAAACCTTCGCAAAAAATTAGGAAAGCTCCAAGACACCATGTATGCACATGGTAAGTACTCGGTTTTAGTATGTTTGCAAGGCATGGACACGTCGGGAAAAGACAGTTTAATACGTGAAGTGTTTAAGAATTTTAATGTAAGAGGAGTAGAAGTACATAGTTTTAAAGTACCAACAGAAATAGAATTAAAACACGATTATTTATGGCGACATTATATTGTGCTTCCTGCACGAGGAAAGTTTGGAGTTTTTAATAGAACCTATTATGAGAATGTATTGGTAACTCGTGTACATCCTAATTATATTTTAGGCGAAAATATTCCAACTGTTAATAGTATTGAAGATGTTAACGAAACGTTTTGGAACACACGTTTTGAGCAGATAAATAATTTTGAAAAACATATAGCAGAAAACGGAACAATTATTTTTAAATTCTTTCTGAACCTTTCAAAAGAAGAACAAAAAAACAGACTACTTCGACGTTTAGAAAAACAAGACAAAAATTGGAAATTCTCACCGGGCGACTTAAAAGAACGCAGACTTTGGAACAAATATCAAGAATATTACGAAGATGCAATTAATAGAACATCAAAAGATTATGCGCCATGGTTTACAATTCCAGCCGATGATAAACCAACAGCGCGTTATATTGTAACTAAAATCATGTACGATACTCTAAAGCAATATACTGATATTAAAGAACCGGAACTGGACGAGAAAATAAAAATGCATTTAGAAGAATACAAACAAGAATTAAATAATGAGTAGTTGGCATTAATTTAAGAATGAACAGAATATTTACACTAATACTGGTTTTTACCTTTCAGTTTTTGAGTGCTACTCCACAAATTTCTGATTATTTGATATATAACGGAAAAACTATTCCAATTTTTTCTAATCCTTTAGAGTCATATTTGGTGTTGAATGGAATTAAAGATATTGACAGAGGATGTAACTCAAGTTCGTGTTGGAGAGGATATATAGCAACTTGGGAATTAGAAAATGGAAAATTATATCTTGTAAAAATTGAACGTTGTGGAATTATCCAATCAGCAGGTGTTTATACTGGTCTTGGTTGTGACCAAAACAAATCTTCTGAAATTTTGGATTTCTTCATAAAGACTTTTAAATCACAAAAAACTTATGCAGATTGGTTTACAGGCATATTAATTGCTCCACAAGGGAGAATTATTGAATATACTCATATGGGATATAAATCAGTTTATGAACAAGAACAACATTTTATTATAGAGAATGGTATTTTAAATGAAACAGAAACTATAACGAATATAATAAAGCCAGAATTATACAAACAATACAATTTAGCTTTAGTTCAAGACACAATTTTCAATGCTATTTCAAAATTAAACTGGAAATATCTTGAAGAAGAATTTTTGTGTGAAGACTATTATTTAATCGCAATAAACAAAAAAGGAAAAGTATCAAAGGTAAAATACCAACCTTTATTAGATTCCAAATGGGAAAATTTTTGGTATAGTTTTAATTCAGTCTGTCGTCGTCGAATTAAAAAAAGTATTAAAGATTTAAGGTTCAAAAAATATTTGAAAGGAAAACCAATAAAAATGGAAATAAAATTTGACCTTTTTTCTATGTATGAGCGACAAAATTAAAGTGAATCTACAAGCTTACAAACAAGAATTAAATAATGAGTAGATGTGTATGTCATACTGTCCCGATAACTATCGGGATTGTTTCAGTATCTCATAAAATCAATTCTAAATCACTAATAAATAATGTGTTTTTTATGATTTCTTTAGGTTTAAGAATTTTAAGAAGTAGTATATTTAAAAACTAAAATCATCAATACATGAAGCATATTCTATTTCTCTTGGTCTTAATAATTTCTTTACCAACTTTAGCACAAACTGATGCCGAAATCATAAAAAAAATCTACGATACCTCTTTAAGTAATGGAAAAAGCTACGAGTGGTTAGATTATCTTTCCAATCAAATAGGTGGTCGATTATCAGGCTCTTTAAATGCCGAAAGAGCTGTACAATGGACCAAAGAAGAGCTTGAAAAACTTGGGTTAGACAAAGTTTGGCTACAACCTGTAATGGTGCCAAAATGGGTAAGAGGAACTCCAGAATTTGCGTTTATAGAAACAGCACCTGGAAAAACCATTAATGTAAATATATGTGCACTTGGAGGCTCTGTTGCTACTAATCCTTTAGGAATAAAAGCAAACGTGATAGAAGTTCAA
This sequence comes from Bacteroidota bacterium, assembly GCA_022560715.1. Lineage (GTDB taxonomy): Bacteria > Bacteroidota > Bacteroidia > Flavobacteriales > Flavobacteriaceae > PRS1. The sequence goes on along the minus strand of JADFSQ010000038.1, from coordinate 457 downwards.
AGTGTTGAAGAATTAGAAACACTGGGTAAAGAAAAAATTGAAGGCAAAATCGTGTTCTTTAATCGTCCCATGGACCAAACTCTTATTAATACATTTAGAGCTTATAGTGGCAGTGTAAATCAGCGTGTTTCTGGTGCAAAAGAAGCTGTAAAATATGGAGCAGTTGCAACTATTGTTCGCTCCATGAATTTACGATTAGACGATTTTCCACATACAGGAGCTATGAATTATGGTGACACTCCAATTGATCAACGAATTCCTTCTGCAGCAATAAGTACAAACGACGCCAATTTGTTAAGTACAATGCTGAAATTAGATTCTAAAATAAAATTCTATTTTAAACAAAACTGTAGGCAGCTTAAAGATGTACTGTCCTACAATGTTATTGGAGAAATTACAGGAAGCCAATTCCCAAAAGAATATATTGTAGTTGGAGGGCATTTGGATTCTTGGGATT
>JADFSQ010000424.1:1283-2078 GCA_022560715.1 Bacteroidota bacterium | reverse complement strand
GAATTCGGCGGGCATTATTTGGCTGCTCTCAAGAACCAAATTATGATATTCTTATACTAAACGGAGAAGTTTATGATGGCTCGGGCAGTAATCCTATTAAAATAGATGTTGCCATAAAAGGTTCGTTAATTGTAAAAATGGGAGATTTATCATCATTTAAAGCTAACCGAATTATTGATGCCAATGGTTTAGCTGTCGCTCCTGGTTTTATTGATATGCATGCTCACTTAGATCCTATTTTAGAGCTTTCAGAATGTGAAAGTCATGTTAGACAAGGCGTAACAACTGAACTGGGAGGGCCTGATGGTTCTAGCCCATGGCCATTAGCTAAATACTTGGATACGTTGAATCAAATTGGTATTGGAATGAATGTTGCCTATTTAATTGGTCATAATACCATTCGAAGAAATGTAATGAGCCTAGATAATAGAGCACCTACAGAAAGTGAGTTAGGTAAAATGAAAGAGCAGATAGCACAGGGAATGAAAGATGGAGCTTTTGGTATATCAACTGGGTTAAAATATTTACCTGGTACTTTTTCTAAAGTAGATGAAGTAATAGCCTTATCTAAAATTGCATCCGAATATGGAGGTATCTATACATCACATTTACGTGAGGAGGGATTAGGACTGCTTGATGCTGTTAAAGAAGCTATTACGATTTCTCGTGATGCCGACATTCCCGTTGTCCTCACTCACCATAAAGTTATTGGTAAACCTATGTGGGGTAAAAGTGAAAAAACGCTCCAAATGGTAGATTCAGCAAGAGCATCAGGATTAAATATTTTAATAGATC
>JADFSQ010000424.1:0-1273 GCA_022560715.1 Bacteroidota bacterium | reverse complement strand
TTATTCACGGCATGGACGAGGAAGAATGGCAGTACTACCGTGATTATTACCGTCAGAAGGTGACCCTGGTTGATGATCAAGTTGGGCGCGTGCTGGCGGAAACAAAGCATTTAAAAAAAGAATTTCAGATCCAAAACTAAGAGATAGTATTAAATCAGGAATAATTTTTAATATTATTAATGATCGTGGAGGAAATGATTTAGCTAGAGTACAATTTGCAAAGGTTAAATGGATGCCTGAACTGGAAGGTAAAACATTAAAATATTGGTGCGAAAAGAAAGGGATGGAACCTTCTATAGAAAATGGAGCAGATTTAGTAATTGAAGCCCAGGTAAATGGAGGAGCTTCATGTGTTTTTCATGCTATGGACGAAAAGGATGTAGAACGAATTATGCAACATCCACAAACTATGATAGCTTCCGATGGCAGATTGGTTAAACCAGGAATGGGACATCCTCATCCTAGATGGTATGGTACATTTCCTAGGGTGTTAGGGTACTATGTTAGGGAAAAGGGGATAATTACATTACCTCAAGCTATATATAAAATGACAAAACTACCTGCAACAACATTAGGGTTAGAAGATAGAGGGCTTATAAAAGAAAAAATGAAGGCTGATATTGTGATTTTTGACCCTAAAACAATAAATGATAAAGCCACTTTTGAAAACCCTCATCAATATCCTGAAGGAATTAATTTTGTAATTATAAATGGAGAGATTTCTATAGATAACGGAATATTCCAACATTTAAAAGCAGGTGAAGTCCTCAAGAAAAAAATAAACAAATAAATATATTTTGTTAATGGTTTTATTTAGAACATTGGCTCATATTCTTTGTAGCAGAAAAAATGTTAACAGTTGTTTTGAATTCTGAAAAAGTCAAAATGAATTTATTATTATGAAAGCACAAAAAACATTTTTATTTTTATTTATTATCACCTGTATTTTTTCTTGTTTAAAAAAAAGTATTAAAGTTGATATTCTTATAAAAAATGGAATTGTTTTTAGTGGAATAGATTCAATTCCAAGATATGTTTCAATAGCCATTAAAGATGATAAAATTATTTTTATTGGTGACGCAACAAAAACAAAAATTAGTCCGACAAAAACTATTGATGCAAATGGATTAATTGTTAGCCCTGGATTTATTGATCCACATACACATGCAGATGAAGATTTGGCAGACGCAAAACAATCACACAACCAACCATTTTTATTTCAAGGTGTGACAACAGTAGTTGTTGGTAATGATGGTAATAGTCTTTTCCCAAC
>JADFSQ010000423.1 GCA_022560715.1 Bacteroidota bacterium | reverse complement strand
AATATATCTTCAAATGCCTTGGCTAAATTAGTGAAATCACACTATAATAAGACACTCACAGAATTAATAACGGAACGAATAATTATGAGGCAAAACGAGAACTTTATATGACAAGTAAACCGATTAAAGAAATTGGTTTTACACAAACCTCTACAATGCCTTTAACTGGACCCTCAAGTGTGGTAATCGCTATAAAGTAAGAGATTTTGCTGAAAATTGTTAATAAAAACCTGAACAATTATTACAAAATATAGTTGTTCAAATTCAGTATCTTTCCCTTTTAAAAACTGAACTGTGTTTAGCGCGTAGTTAGCAATAATTTTGAAAAAAAAAGTCATTGAATATTCCATTGTAGATTCAGAAAACAAACTGATGGAAATTATTCGTGTTGAAATTGAACGTGATACCAAAAACAAAAAATACAATCTTTCTGGCGAAGACTCCATTTATGGTGGCATTGATATTTATAAGCATAAACATTTAGGTTATTCAGAACCTTCAAAAAATTCTTTAATTAGGCTAAATCTTAATTTTATTAGTTCAGTTAGAGGCGAACCTAAAAACATATTCAGGCTAAAAAGAGTGAATGGCAAACCTTATGATACACATATTGCTATAGCCATAGTTTTAGCAACAGTTATGGCTATTATCGCTTCCTATCAAATTTTGATTAATGGATTTATGGAAAATATCAGTCTTTCAATCATGCCCATTTTTGGAATTGGATATTTTCTTATTATTGAAATAATAGCGAGAATTACTTTCAAAAATTTATGCAAAAAAGTTGAAAAAATAATGACAAACGAAGGAATTAAATTTACCAAACAGTAAATAACTAATCTATAATTTTTCCATCAAAATAGCAGTAATCGTTTTAATACCATCAATATAATTGCCCAATCTAATATTTTCGTTTGGACTATGCTGGTTATTATCTGGATTTACTGTTGGCACAGCAACTGCAGGAAGACCTAAAGTAATTACAAATGGCGAAATAGGTATCGAACCACCAGCAGTACGAATTTGTATTGGGTTTGTTCCAAAAGCGCTTCGCATTCCTTTACGTAACCACACACCTATTTCGGTATCAAAATCGGTTCTAAAAGCACCATAGGAAATTTTAGAGTTAAAACGAACAATCTTACTATGTTTCATTCGCTCTTCTTCTGTTGGTTTTTCTTCAACCAAATAATACCCTTGGTTTACAATATGGTCTCTCAACAGTTTCACCATACGTTCGCCATTCGTTTCTTTTACTAATCGAATATTCAATTCTGCAATTGCAGTTGCAGGAATAATGGTTCTGGTTTCTTTGCCAACCCAAGCAGCTTCAAGTCCTAAAATACCAAGAGCTGGATATTGAATGGCCTCTTGAAAATTATTTCCAATATTATCGGTTGAAGCAATACCAAAATCTTTTTTAATTTGCGCTTCATCATCAGGAACTTGTTTTAAAATGGCTTTTACTTCTTCTGAAATAGTAATGCCATCATACCAACCAGGAATTGCCACACGACCATCGTCTTGCCACATGGTTGCTAATAACTGCGATAATTTTACAGCAGGATTTGGTGCATAGTTTCCATAATTACCACTATGCAAAGGTGTTCTGGGTCCAAACACTTCCAAAGAAATTGTGGCAATACCACGTGCTCCATAAGTTAATGTTGGTTGGTTAGATAAATGTCTTGGACCATCAAAAATCACTAACATATCGGATGTCAATTCCTTTTTGTAATCTAAAACTGCTTTTGGGAGTCTTGGCGAACCTAACTCTTCTTCAAAATCCATGATTACTTTCAGGTTAAAATTTGGCTGAAAGTTTAAATCATTAATAATATCCATAGCTTTTAAAAACATCATATCTGGTCCTCGTGCATCTGATGCAGAACGCGAAAAAATCCGCCAATCTCTATTAATATCGCCTTCAAGATTATTCCAATCAATAATGTTCCAATTACCATCATTATTTTTCTCTTTTAAAACTGGAATATAAGGATCTGGCTGATGCCATTTGCTGGTATCAACAGGTTGTCCATCCACTTGCAGATACACTAAAACTGTTTTTTTAGCGTTGGGAAAATCTCTTGTAGCTAACAATAACG
>JADFSQ010000037.1 GCA_022560715.1 Bacteroidota bacterium | reverse complement strand
CAGATTTTGAATTAGCGACAGTTCTTTTTATATAATAGAATAATCCTAAAATTAGTAAAACAGCTTCAACAGTAAAGGTTAAAACTTTATTATTCCATAAGCCAAATCCGAATTTTGGATCACCAACTATAATAGGTAAATCTGGTGTATGAACAATTAAATCTGAAAACCAATGCGACAATACAGCGAGAGCCATTACTAATGCAATAGCTTTCTTGTGAATGCTGTTTTTAGAAAATAAAAAGCGGAACAATATATAAAACAATCCAGCCCAAAGCAGCGAACCTAACAATCCATGTGTAAATGGATAATAATCCATATTAAAATTGTTAATAGCAGTAAAACCTTCAACAAATTTTAAGTTTTCTATTCCCGCCAGAACAAATGGAAAAAATAAAATATCGACAAATTGTACAGCTATAAAAAGCAATCCAAGTGAAGCGTTTTTTTCTTTTCCTTTTAGTGCGAAAGCTGCTGCATAATGACCTATAAACATCGTGTTATCTGTTTAAATTAATTTTTAAAAATAAAAAAATAATCTTTGCAAATGAAATAAGATTTAATTAATTCATTGCACAATTAATTTAGAAAGACACAAATGAATCAATTAATAAATTATTATTATCCGAGAAAAGATATAAGACCACTTCGCTCAAAGAAAAAAGACTTGTTTTTAGTTAACAATTAATCTGTTCAATACGTATCATAAAAACATAAAATTGTAATAAAACGACAGTCAAAGGCAAAATAATGAAAAAGTAAACTCTCTAAAATAAAAACTCTTGAATTAGTCGAATTTAGTACTCTAAACAAAGTTTTGAATTCTTACTCGGACACTACTGATAAATTTAAACTATTTGTTGTCAACTTTTGCATTATTAAAAATTTCTGACTAAATTACTGAAAACAAACAGATTAAAAATTCTTCTTACTAACTAAAAAACAATATTATGACAAACACAAGCAAACCAGGAATCGCTTTTTGGATTATTGGCGTTGTTGCTCTTATTTGGAATTTAATGGGAGTTGCAAATTATTTAATGCAAGCATTTAAAACTCAATCTGTAATGGATAAATTTAACGCAGAACAATTAGCGTTTTTAGAAAACTCACCAACTTGGATGACTGCTTTATTTGCTATTGCAGTTTTTGCTGGCGCAATAGGCTGTATTGCCTTATTAATGCGCAAAGAAATAGCTGCATCAATATTTATAGTGTCTTTTTTAGCTGCAATTGTTCATGAACTATATTGGATGTTTGGAACCAATGCTCCAGAAGTTTTTAGTGTGTCCATGGCTTATTTAATGCCAACTCTAGTAATTGTTGTCGCAGCATTTTTAATTTGGTATTCTAAAAAATACAATTGTTAAAAGTTTAATCACTTAAAATCAATTTATATCTCTAAAGCCTGAATATTACAATTCAGGCTTTTTTATGGTATTATTTTTGAGACCTCTCAATTATATTAACATCTAAAATTTATAATTATGAGAGCAGCACCACAAGTAAATGCAGGTTCAATGGCAGACATTGCATTTTTATTGCTTATCTTTTTCTTGGTAACAACAACAATGGCAAAAGATGAAGGCATTAGCAGAAAATTACCTAGAAATTGTCCTCCTGGAACGGAATGTAATGTTAAAAAAAACGAACGAAATATTTTAAGAATTGTTTTAAATAGTAAGCAAGAAATAATGGTTGAAGATAAGCTTATAGCAATCGAAGAATTAAAAGATATTGCTAAAAACTTTTTAGACAATAATGGCGATAATAGTTGCACATATTGTAAAGGAACTAAAGTAACAACACTATCTGATAATCCAAAAGAAGCCATTATTTCTCTTCAAAATGATAGACAAACCTCTTATGAATTATTTATAAAAGTACAGGATGAATTAACTAAAGCATATTCTGAACTTCGGAAAGTGTTTGCTTTAAATAAATTTAGCAAACCTGTTAAAGATTTAACTCCAGAAGAAATTAAAATTATCAGAAACGCTTATCCTTTTGTTATTTCGGAAGCTGAAACTAAATAATTAAATAAGCCAAGAATAAAATTCTTGGTTTTTCATAATTTATTCCGTAATCCCTTCCAAATCAAATATAAACGCATAATTTAATGCAGTTCGCTTGTAGCGTTCAAAACGTCCTGATGCACCACCATGTCCAACATCCATATTGCAATCCATTATAAGAAGATTGTCATCGGTTTTTAAATCACGTAGTTTGGCAATCCATTTTGCAGGTTCCCAATATTGTACCTGGCTGTCCCAATAGCCTGTTGTAATTAAAATATTTGGATAGTCCTTTGCTTCAACATTATCATAAGGTGAATACGATTTCATATAATCGTAGTATTCTTTGTCTTTCGGATTCCCCCATTCATCAAATTCAAACGTAGTTAATGGTATGGTTTCGTCCAGCATTGTAGAAACCACATCAACAAACGGAACAGCTGCAATAACACCATTCCATAGCTCTGGTTTCATATTTAAAATCGCTCCCATAAGCAATCCTCCTGCACTTCCACCATAAGCATATAAGTGGTCGCTACTTGTAAATCCTTCAGCAATTAAAAATTCTCCGCAATCTATAAAATCGGTAAATGTATTTTTCTTTTTCAGCAGTTTTCCTTCTTCATACCAATAGCGTCCCATTTCTTGCCCACCTCGAATATGTGCAAGTGCATACACAAAACCTCTGTCTAACAAACTCAATCTGCTGGAACTAAATGTAGGCTCTCTACTACTTCCATACGATCCGTAGGCATATAACAACAATGGCGTATCACTATTTCTTTCAACCCCTTTTTTATAGACCAGCGAAATTGGAATTTTAGTACCATCGTTTGCAGTTGCATATAGTCGCTCTGAAACATAATCATCTACAGAAAAATTACCTCCTAATACTTCTTCTTGTTTTAACAAAACTTGCTCTTTGGTATCCATATTATAATCGTAAGTACTGTTTGGAGTAGTAAAAGAAGTATAATTATAACGAAGAATATTGGTATCGAAATCTAAATTAGAAGTTGGTCGCGCCAAATATGCAGGATCATTAAACGGTATATAATATTCATTACCATCCCAATTTATAACTCGAATTGTTCGTAGTCCGTTTATGCGTTCTTGTGCAACTAAATAATTTTTGAAAATATCAAAGCCTTGAAAAAAGATATCGTCTCTATGCGGAATAACATCAACCCAGTTTTCTTTGGTAGTAGCTGTAATTGGTGTTTTTACCAAACGAAAATTTTTTGCATCAAGATTGGTACGAATATAAAATGAGTCTTCATAATGATCGACTCTATATACTAAATCTTTTTCTCTGGGCTGAATAATTTTAAATTCTCCATTTGGTGTATTGGCATCAAGAAACCGAAGTTCTGAAGATAGTGTTTGAAAACTGCCTATCATTAAATATTTGTTAGATTTTGATTTAAAAACTCCACATCTAAACGTATCATCTTTTTCTTCGAACACCAATACATCTTCTGATTGATTTGTACCTAAAACATGCTTATATATTTTATAGGATCGTAAAGTTTCTGGATCTTTGGTTGTATAGAAAACTGTTTTATTATCGTTTGCCCAAGTAGCACTGCCAGTAGTATTGCTCAATTTGTCAGGTAATAGCTCTCCTGTTTCTAGGTTTTTAAAATGAATAGTATATCGTCGTCTTGAAACGGTATCAATTCCGAAAGCCATTAATTTATTATCCATACTTATCGAGCGACTTCCAATACCATAATACGCATAACCTCCCGCCATTTCCGGACCATTCAATATTATTTCTTCGTTACCTTCTTTATCGCCTTCTGCCTTTTTTCTGCAATACAAAGCGTAGTCTCCACCTTCTTCAAATCGTGTATAATATAAATAACCATTGTTTTTTACTGGAACAGAGGTATCGTCTTTTTTAATACGACCAACAATTTCATCGTATAATTTTTCCTGAAGCCTTTCGGTATGTTTCATTATTTTATCCAAATACTCGTTTTCAGCATTTAAGTAATCCAATACATCTTGTGTTTGTGCATCTGGAGTTTCAGCATTTTTTTGTGCATCACTTAAGCGCATCCAAAAATAATTATCAATACGAGTATCGTCGTGAATAGTTAATTCTTCAGCTACTTTTTTAGCTATTGGAGCTTCAACAGATTGGTATGGTTTTTTCTCATCGTTAGTTTTGCAAGCAGTAAAAATTAAAGTAATTACAAGTATAAAATAGAAAGTCGGTTTCATTTTTGAAATATTTAATTATAAATTTGAATGCATAAAGGAACAAAAATAATTTATACCTTTTATTACTATATTTGAAGTTCTACTAACTAATCCATTTTTAAAAATGAGGAGATTCATATTCAATTCTAAAATAACATTGCTATTTCTATTTACAATATCTATTTTTTTCATTTCCTGTAAAGATAATTCTATGAACGAAGAACAACTTATTGCCAAGGCTAAAGCTATTCATGACCGTGTAATTACATTAGACACACACAACGATATCAACATAGACAACTTTACAGATTCTATTAATTACACCCAAGAATTAGACAATCAGGTAAATCTTCCGAAGATGAAAAAAGGCGGATTAGATGTCTCTTGGTTTATAGTATATACAGGACAAGATTCCTTAACCGTTGAAGGTTTTGAAAAAGCTTATGAAACTGCAATATCAAAATTTGATGCGATACATAAATTGGTGAATGATTTTGCTCCAGACCAAATTGAATTGGCAACAACTTCGGCAGATGTAAAACGTATAATTAAATCCGGAAAAAAAGTGGCCATGATTGGTATTGAAAATGGATATCCTATTGGACTGGATATAAATAAAGTGAAAGAGTTTTATGATCTCGGAGGACGTTATATGTCGCTTGCTCATAATGGACACAGTCAATTATCTGATAGTAATACAGGCGAAAAAGACGATGTTTGGCTACATAATGGCTTGAGTGATTTTGGTAAAGAAGTTATTAAGGAAATGAACAAATGGGGAATTATGATAGACATATCACATCCTTCAAAAGAAGCGATAAAACAAATGATTGAATTGAGTAAAGCGCCAATTATAGCTTCGCATTCTTCGGTAAGAGCGTTATGTGACCACAGCAGAAACCTTGATGATGAGCAATTGGAATGGTTGAAACAAAATGGTGGCGTTGTACAAACAGTAGCTTTTAAATCGTATCTCAATACCGAAAAATATGAAACAAGAAATGAAGCACTTAAAACTATTAGAGAAAAAGTGACCGACTCATTAGGTCTTAAATGGTATGAATGGAGTGAGTTTAGAGCATTAACCGATTCAGTACAGATGGAATTTTTAGCTAACCGAAAAAAGATTATGGATTTAAGTAATGCGAAAGCTAACTCAATTCCAGACTTCCCTCCTGCTGTTAATGTTTCCGATTTTATAGACCATATCGATTATTTGGTTAAAAAAATAGGAATAGAACATGTTGGAATTAGTAGTGATTTTGATGGTGGCGGTGGCATCGAAGGTTGGAACGATGCGTCTGAAACCTTTAATGTTACTTTAGAACTTGTGCGACGTGGTTATACTGAAGAAGAAATAAGTATGATTTGGAGTGGAAATTTACTTCGTGTTTTGGATGAGGTTGAAGCTGTAGCTAAAAAACTTCAAGCTGCTGAATAGTACTGTCATTCCTGCGAAATCGAAGATTCACGAATACAATTATTTAAAATAAGAATTAATGAGTAATGCAGGAATCCATTGAATCATGTTTTATAGATTCCTGCCTTCGCAGGAATGACAAAATATGAGTTAAAAAAGTAGCATTATAATTAATATTCTAACAAGTCTTTCAACGCATCTTCAAACCTTTCTTTAGGAAGATACTGCTCTTCCAACTGTGAAATAAAAGGAATAGGTGTTTCTAAACTCGCTACACGTTTTACAGGAGCATCTAAAAATTTAAAGCATTCTTCCATAATTAATGCAGAAATATCTGAACCAATACCACCAAACATGGAGTCTTCTTGCAATATGATTGCCTTTCCCGTTTTCTTTACCGAATTGTAAATCGTTTCAGTATCTAAAGGTTGCAATGAGCGTAAATCAATAACATCTGCACTTATGTCTGGATTTTTATCAAGAGTATCTAAAACCCAATGTACAGCAGCTCCATACGATATAATTGTAACAGCGTTTCCTTCTCTTAAAACGGAAGCCTTTCCAAACGGAATGGTGTAATAATCGGTCGGAACTTCTTGCCGTATTGTTCTGTATAGTGCTTTATGTTCAAAAAACAACACAGGGTTAGGATCATTAATAGCAGTCGCTAACAAGCCTTTTGCATCGTAAGGGAACGCTGGATATACTACTTTTAAACCTGGTGTTTTTGTAAACCAAGCTTCATTGGTTTGCGAATGAAAAGGTCCAGCAGCAATTCCTGCTCCACATGGCATTCGCAATACAACATCTGCATTTTGATTCCATCTGTAATACGATTTTGCCAAATAATTAACCACAGGATTAAAACCGGAAGTCACAAAATCGGCAAATTGAAGTTCAACGACGCTTTTAATTCCGCAAATAGATAAACCCATTGCAGCTTCAATGATAGCCGATTCGCAAATTGGTGTATTCCGTACGCGTTCTTTTCCAAATAATTCAACAAAACCTTCCGTAATCTTAAAAACACCGCCATAATCTGCAATGTCTTGTCCCATTATTACAAGTCCATTGTGTTTTTCCATCGATTGTTTTAAACCTTTAGAAATAGCATCTACAAAACGAATCTCTTTTGTTTTATTTTTCAATTTAACTTCCTGATAAACAAATGGTTTATATACATCATTTAATTCAGTAGTTACATCTGAAACTATATCATCTTCATCATAAGCAATTTTAAGATTTTCGTTTATTTCTTTTGAAAATTCTTCTTTAATAATGGCTATATCTTCATCGGTTAAAATACCTTCCTGTTTTAAAAAGTTTTCAAAATTAACTATTGGATCTTTTTGCGACCATGCTTCAATTAAGGCTTTCGGAACATACTTTGTGCCACTTGCTTCCTCATGACCTCGCATTCTGAAAGTTTTAAATTCAATTAAAACAGGTCTTGGATTGTGTCGCATACTCTCGGCCAATTCCGAAACTTTAGAGTAAACTTCAATGATATTATTCCCGTCTATTGTAAAAGATTCCATGCCATAACCTATTCCTTTATCTACAATATGTTTGCAATTATACTGTTCGGAAGTTGGTGTAGATAAGCCATAGGCATTATTTTCCACGCAGAAGACAACAGGCAAGTTCCAAACTGAAGCCACATTTAGAGCTTCATGAAAATCGCCTTCGCTGGTTCCGCCTTCTCCAGTAAAAACTGCAGTAACTTGTTTATTCTTTTTTAAAAGATTAGCAAGAGCTATACCATCTGCAACACCGAGTTGTGGTCCCAAATGCGAGATCATACCTACGATGTTGTATTCTTGAGAACCAAAATGAAACGAACGATCTCTGCCTTTGGTAAACCCATTTGCTTTACCTTGCCACTGCGAAAACAAACGATGTAACGGAATTTTACGAGTTGTAAAAACTCCGAGATTGCGATGCATTGGCAAAATGTATTCTTCGTTTTTTAAAGCCATTGTAACACCAACCGAAATAGCTTCTTGACCAATACCAGAAAACCATTTAGAAATTTTTCCTTGTCGCAGAAGAATTAACATCTTTTCCTCAATCATTCGAGGCTTTAGCATATTTTTATAGAGTAGTTTAAGCTTAGTTTTGTCTAAACTTTCAGTATTGAAATTTATATGTAGCGCATTGCTATTTGTACTATTCATCATCAATTTTTAATGAATCAAAAATAGCAAAATATTAATTATAAATCGGTTGTTATTTGTATTTAAATGACATCAGTTTTAGGCAAGTTTAAGTTTACAAATTCTGTATATTTGTTGACTAAATCAGCTAAAATATAATGGATTTACAAGACCAGCTTAAAAATTTATTCCCAAAACATAAACCTTCAGAACCTGAAAAACCAAATGAAGGTTCTAAAGGAATCTGGATGCAAGAAGCTCCTATTATTTGTAAATACGAAAAGCGTAAAGGAAAGCCAATTACAATTCTTGAAGGCTATACAGGAGCTACCGAAGATTTTAAAGCATTGGCAAAAGAACTTAAAAAAAAGTTGAGTGTTGGTGGCAGTTTTAAAACAGGCAAAATTATTATACAAGGTGATTATCGTGATAAAATTATGCAAATGCTTAAGGAAAAAGGCTTTTCGGTAAAGCGAGTTGGAGGATAAATAAGTATTAGTTTTTAATACTCGTGTCTGACTAAAGACTTAAGACCGCTACGCTGTTAGAACAAAGAATCAAGACTTTATGTAACTAATTGATAATGTTTGATTAAAATTCATAAGATTCAATAACTCATACTTTTTTTGCCTACCTGCGGTAGGTAGGCTTATTATTAAAAGCAAGGTGATAGTTTTCAGAAATCCTTAAACTAACTTGTGCTGAACTTGTTTCAGTATGACAAACACAATGCTTTAGCGTCGCATTTAATTTTTTACTCTGACAGCAATGTTTTTAACACATTAAATTTATTTTTGATAAAAATTGAAAATTCAGGTAGGTATTTCTTTAATATGATTGTTATATATATACGTAACGTTACGTATAGTTTGGTAAACAAAAATGACTAATTTTGTGTTAGTCGTAGATGAGATATTTTAGTGTTTTATCCGATTTTTTTTATTTTACCAATATAATTAAAACCCAAATCGCAATATGCTAACAACAATTACTTTAATTTTTTCTTTTTTGGTAGCTCTAAATTTTTTATTATTAAAATTTAGTAGTAATAAAACTACACAAAGAAAAAGTACTGAAAAGCCTTTGGTTATTGAAAAAAGACCAGGGGTTATTACCACACCACAGCTTTCAAACCAACTTGCTCCAACAGGAAGTTAGTTTTACTAAAGTGTTTATTACCAAACCAATACCCTCTATTAGCACTTAAAGGCGATGGATGTCCAGAAGTTAAGATGCTATGTTTCTCTTTATTGATTAAAATTGATTTGCTTTTTGCAAAACCTCCCCAAAGTAAAAATACAATGTCTTTTTTGTGTTCTGAAATTTGTTCTATTACAGCATTTGTAAACTGCTCCCAACCTTTTTTTTGATGACTTCCAGCGTGATGCGCTCTAACTGTTAATGTTGCATTAAGTAATAAAACACCTTGTTTTGCCCAAGGTTCTAAATTTCCACTTTTTGGATATGGAGTTCCTAAATCCTGCTCAATCTCTTTAAAAATATTGATTAACGAAGGTGGATGAGCTATTCCATCATTGACTGAAAAACATAAACCATGTGCTTGTCCAATGCCATGATATGGATCCTGACCAATAATTACCACTTTTATATCATTAAAATGACAATGCTCAAAAGCATTAAAAATTTGTTGTCCTGGCGGAAAACATTTATGCTTACTATATTCTGCTTTAACAAAAGTTACTAAATCCTTAAAATAGGGTTTATCAAATTCCTGTTGTAAATAAGGCTTCCAACTTTGGTGTATGTTTACGTTCATTACTGTAAAAGTATTATAATTCTTAATATATTTTGAATAAGTTAACTCATTGAGCTATTGATTGTTTTAATAAAAATCATAACTTCGCTTACTTGTACTGAATTTATTTCAGTATCATTTGATATAATCAATTACAACTGAACATATCAAATCGTTGTAACACATTATGAAAAACATCCTGTTAACAGTAATCATTTTATTTTCATTTT
>JADFSQ010000422.1 GCA_022560715.1 Bacteroidota bacterium | reverse complement strand
GGTTGCATGAACATTATACATTCTCTAAATTGATGTGCTGGGTTGGTGTTGATAGAGCTATAAAGGTTGCTCAACATTTTGGTAAAGAAGATTTAGCTGCAAAATGGATTGGGTTGAGGGATGAGATTAAAACAACTTTGATCAAGAAAGGATGGAGTGAGAAAAGAAAAAGCTTTGCCATCCATTATGGCAGTGATGATCTAGATGCTTCTCTACTGCAAATGACGTACCATGAGTTTTTAGAGTTTAATGATCCAAGAATTATTGGTACAGTGAAAGCTATTTACAAAAATTTACGAAAAGACTATTTAGTACAGAGATATAAGATATCTGATGACTTAGGTAAATCAACGAGTTCTTTCACTATCTGTTCCTTTTGGTTGGTAGATGCTCTGTATTCGATTGGTGAAGAGAAGAAAGCTCGTGAAATATATACAGATGATGTAAACTTTATTACATCTACTAAGTCTTATCCTAGTATTATAGCAATCGAGTTTCCTGAAAAACTGCAGAAACGTATTCATAAAAAAAAGAGAATATCTCCAAAGGTTACAAAAATGGCAAATAAAATTGGCATCATATGATTGAAGATGATTTCAATGCTTCTAATATCAAAATCGTCAAACTCAAAAACACTGCCAATGGTATAACTATGCCTTCTGCCCAGATGTTTAATATAGAACGATAGGTGGATTAAAAAATCAATTGTATATACAGAAATAAATAATAATGACGCATTAAAAAGCCCATAATGGAGGAATTTCTTTTTACTATAATATTTTGGCAATAAATAGTTAATGTTCACATAAAATACAAGTATTTGCAAACCAATAATCCCTATGGTTCTCATTATTGCCTGCAAATAGTTAGTAAGGATATTATACATCATGAATATAAAGAATGTATATAGCACCCAAAACAAGAGATATTTCCATTTTTGATTCATCCAGTAAATATAAGACAAGTTGTAAACGGGATAAGAATTAATTCAGTAAAACACTTATAAACTTCAATAAATCAATCAATATCATCAATGAAATGTAAAATATCTGCTTTACTTAAATAAAGTGTATCACTCACTTAAAAATAGGCGTAGTTGGCAGATTTTACATTAAAATCTATCAATTTATAAATACTTTCGATTCAAAATTAGTAGAATCCATTTATAGAACATTATGAAAAAGTATCTTATCGCTTTTGCAGTATTACAATCTTTTATAGGCATCACACAAGAAAAGAAAGAAACTACTGCATTACGTATCACTTCTAACATAAAAATTAATGGTCAATTGGATGAAAGTATATGGGAAACCATTACTGCGGCAACTGGTTTTAAAATGCTTAGACCAGATAATGGTCCAGAAGCACCAAGTAAATACAAAACAGAAGTGAAAGTTCTTTATGATGATAAGACAATCTATATAGGCGCCATACTCTATGATAATGATGCTAGTGCTATTTCCAGAGAGTTTAGCCAAAGAGACAATGTTTTTGTCGAAGCCTATGTTTTTACAGTTGCTATAAATACGTTTAACGATGGCATAAATGAAAATAAATTTTATGTTACTGCAGCAGGTACACAGGCCGATTCAAAAACAAGACAAGGCGGCAGGCGAACTAATGATTATAATTGGAGCGCTGTTTGGGAGAGCGCAGTAAATATTACTGATATTGGTTGGGTTGTAGAAATTAAAATTCCCTACTCTGCATTGCGTTTTCAAAATACCGATGTACAAACCTGGGGCATCAATTTTATACGTGAAATAAAGAGACGTGATGAAATTTATTCTTGGAACTATATAGACAGAAGTATTGGTAATGAATCACAATACAATGGTATTTTAAACGGCATTACAAATATTAAGCCACCAATACGCTTAAGCTTTTTTCCTTTTGTATCTGCTTTTTCTGAAACATCTGAAGGAAATACTAAAACTAAACTAACCGCTGGTTTGGATCTAAAATACGGGATAACTGAAAACTTCACATTAGATGCTACAGTAATTCCCGATTTTAGCCAAACGGGCTTCGACCCTTTATCGCTTAATTTAGGACCTTTTGAGCAAACATTTAGAGAACAGCGTCAGTTTTTTACTGAAGGTGTAGAA
>JADFSQ010000421.1 GCA_022560715.1 Bacteroidota bacterium | reverse complement strand
CTCAGTTACAAACATCTGCATCAAATATTTATGCGATTGGCGATGTTATAAAAGGTGCTATGTTAGCGCATAAAGCATCTGAAGAAGGTGTTTTGATTGCTAAATTTCTTTCGGGACAAAAACCACATATCGATTATAATTTAATTCCAGGTGTTGTTTATACATGGCCAGAAGTTGCAGCAGTTGGTAAAACCGAAGAAGAACTTAAAGAAGCTGGAATAGAATATAAAGTTGGGCAGTTTCCAATGCGAGCTCTCGGTAGAAGTCGTGCAAGTATGGATTTAGACGGTTTTGTAAAAATTCTGGCAGATAAAACTACGGACGAAATTTTGGGAGTACATATCATTGGTGCTCGTGCAGCCGATATGATTGCCGAAGCAGTTGTAGCCATGGAATACAGAGCCTCTGCCGAAGATATATCACGTATGTCTCATGCACATCCATCATTTACTGAAGCGATTAAAGAGGCTTGTCTTGCTGTTGATAATAGAGCGTTACATATTTAAAAAAAATAAACCTATGCGAATTTTAATATTTTCTATTTTACTAAGCATGACAATAAATGCTCAATCAAACGTTGAAACGATTCAAAAAGAAATTAACAACACTGTTTGGAAACCCTTTCAAAAGGCTTTTGAGACTTTAGATGCTGATGCCTTAAATGCAATTTATGCTGATAATGTGATTCGGGTAACTCCTCAAGGTATCGATATTAAAAATGATTTTAAAATTCAAAATGTAAAACGCTTTAAGGATTCTGAAAAAATTGGCGCAATAATTATACTTGATTTTTGGTTTGACAAAAGAGACACTAACGAAACCACATCTTACGAAGTTGGGTTTTATAGAATAGCGTCAACTATAAATGGTGAAACTTCGTATAGTTATGGACAGTTTCATATAGTATTAAAAAAAATTAATGGCAATTGGAAAATTACACAAGATTGGGATACCGCAACTATTAATGGGCATACTTTAGGTAAAACCGATTTTGAAAAACAACAGCCAATAGAATTTTAATTACTAAAAAAATCATTCAAAACCTTTGCTAGTCTTATTCCGGCAATTTGTAATAGAGAGCGTACAGTTTTAAAATAATTGTAAGAATAGCGATAACGTAAATTATCTCTTTCATTTACAGAAGCGATTAAAGAAGCTTGTCTTACTGTTGATGATAAGGCTTTGCATATTTAAGCTGTTTTGTCATTCCTGCGCCCGCGTGTCGCTGAAGCTTTAGCGGAGGCACAAGGCAGGAATCCATAATACTAAAAGAACCTTTTTTTATGTTGCTTTTTTGTATTTTTCATGTTAATAACTTTACATGAGAATTGACTTTAAACAATTGACTTTAAAAATTTAAAATTATAACTTCGCTTATTAATGCTGAACTTGTTTCAGTATCGTTTGATATATAACATTTAAACGTTCGATATCAAAACATTGGTGGTCATTAAAAGAGTAATGAAAACGATCATTAATCATATTAAATCAGAATGGTATAGAATTGGTTTAATAATTCTTACTTGTATATAGTTGGTAAAACGATAATCAGTTAAAAACCAATCTAATTAAAATTTTTAAAACCAAATAAATTAGGGGAATCTCTGATTAATCACTAATATTAAAATTATTTTTGCGTATTGATATTAAAGCAAAATTGCTAGTTCATTTATCACATTTTCATATTTATGACTTATACATGAGCCACTCTATTTTTTAGATAATATATTGTATATCGTAGATAATGAAGCTATTGGATGTATCCTATATGTAGACCAATCTTAAGGTTTGGATTGAAAACGAGTTGAACGCTATGAAAACAACTTTAAAAATACTACTGTTGGCAATCATAATGATTGGGCTATTTAGTTGTGTCGACGGCCCTAAGCTGGACGGGCAAATCGTATTCGAGTCTGAACGAGACGGGCACACAGAGATCTATGTAATGGAAGATGATGGTTCTAATCAACAGCGATTAACATTTACAGTTGGCGAAAACAGTCGGAGTACACTCCCTCATTGGTCACCGGACAAAAGTAAGATTGCCTATTCGACAGGTAAGAACCGACACCAGGAGATTTATGTCATGGATAGTGATGGTTCCAATGTTA
>JADFSQ010000036.1 GCA_022560715.1 Bacteroidota bacterium | reverse complement strand
GAGCAACTTCATCTTTGCTGTCTAAAAAACTTAAAACTGGATTGTATTCTTTATCTGTTTCTCCATCCTCATACTTCATATTCCATTTTCCTTTCTCATCTTGCCATCGATAACCTGAACTTCCCTTCGGAATTACAAAATCACCGCTTTCTTCGTCTATGTTTACAAATTTCCAATCTCCTTTGTCAATATCTTTATGTTCCTCTAATTGATTGGCACGTAATAATCTACCTGAAGAATAAAACCCTCCTTCATCTTTTAATACAACTAAATAAGGGCTGTCGGTATAACGTTTCGTATATTCAATAAAATAAGCTGTCTTCTTTTTATGGTGGAACTCCTTTAATATAACATGTGTTACAGCCATCCAGAATGCTCCATCACTACCAGCGTGTAAAGGCACCCATTGGTCGGCATATTTTGCTACTTGATTAAAATCAGGAGAAAATACAACCGCTTTAGTCCCATTATGTCTTGATTCAGCAAAGAAGTGACAATCGGGAGTTCTTGTCATATTTAAGTTCGCTCCCATCACAGCAACCATTTTTGCGTTGTACCAATCTGCACTTTCACAAACATCGGTTTGTTCTCCCCAAATTTCAGGGAATGCATTTGGCAAATCACAATACCAATCATAGAAACTTAAATTTACCCCTCCAAAGAGTTGTAAAAATCTAGATCCTGCTGCATAACTAAGCATAGACATAGCTGGAATAGGGGAAAATCCTACTACTCTGTCTGGACCGTATTTTTTTGCAGTATAAATATTTGCCACAGCCATAATTTCCAGAACATCATCCCAATGGACTCTTCTAAATCCACCTTTCCCTCTAGCGTGTTGATATCGTTTTCTTGCTTCTTTGTCGTTTTGTAGGTTTTCCCATGCTTGCAGCGGATCTCCACATTTCTCTTTTTCTGCTCTATAAGCATCTAACAAGGCTCCACGAATTAAAGGGTATTTAATTCTTAAAGGGCTATATAAATACCATGAAAAAGAAATACCTCTCTGGCATCCACGTGGTTCGTAAGGGGGTAATTTGCTTTCTAATAATGGATAGTCTAGTTGCTGAGTTTCCCAAACAACAATTCCTTCTTTAACATGAATTTGCCAAGAACACCCACCGGTACAGTTTACACCGTGAGTACTTCTTACAACTTTATCGTGCTGAAAACGATTTTTATAAAACTCTTCCCATTGTCTTGTTTGAGGAGAGATGATATCTTCAATCCAACTCATAGTATCAGTTTAATTAGTTTATATTTTTCATCTAGTTTCGAGACTTAATCTGTCTTTCGTAAATTCTTTTATTAACGCTTTCTTTTTTACGCTTATACCAAAACAAGGGGAATATTCCCATTAATAAAATGGTTCCTATAATACCTCCTGTTAATAGGATTCTCATATACGATGTTCCATATTGATAAATATGCTCTTTGTCAATATATTTAAGGTAAGCAGCTATTAGATAAGCTTCTTTTTCTATTACAGGATGATTTTGATAAGAACTTTTCATTTGGGGAAAAGGAAGCCCAATAACCATGGCCTCTATGCCAGTTTTGTCAAGTCTGCTGTAAGAATCTGACAAATCAACTGCCAAACCACCTCCAGCAATTATATTATCATCTTTTACATGATGGCAAGAAATACAGGATGGACCTCCGTTTATAAACCTTTGGATACCAGTAAATAAATTTCTTCCAATTATTATTTCTTCTTCTGAAGGATTAAAAGGAATCTCTTTCTCTTCTGTTGCAGTATCACTTGTCTCAATTTTTGCTGAACTAAAATTTGTTAAATATTCATAAAGCACATTTAATTCAGCGTCAGACAATACCTGATCAGGCATCACAATTTTATTATACTCTTCAAATATTTTTATGGCATCAGTATCTCCATTTTTGATTAATGTTTGAGATGAGGATACAAATTTTTTAAACCATTCTTTAGAACGTTTATTAGTTATATTAGCCAGTCCTGGACCAATTAATTTTTTACTGGTAGTACTATGACAAGCAGCACAAGTAGTTTTAAAAAGACTTTCGCCGTCTTGTGCTTGTATTGAAAAACCTAAAAACAAAAAGAAGATAAATAAAAACGAGGTTGAAGTTTTACTAACCATTGTTGTATTAGATTAATATAATTATGTGACATATATATGTTACTGATCAAATTTAATAAATGTCGTTTTTAAAAAAACTGATAAATATCAGTTTTACAGCAATTTATATTAATTCTAAATAAAAAACTTTTTTATTGTATTTGAAAAAAACAGGGCTTAGGTGCAATAATCACAAAAATAATTTGTGCAAATTTTTTTGAAAAACTTTAAAGATAATCCCTTAACCTAATCATGCCCCTTATTTAATTGTGAAGAGGTTTGAAAAAACAAACAAACAAAGGAATGGAAAACATGACAAAAGTCATAAATTCTAAATTATAAGTACGATACATTTGTAGCTATTTTTAATTTTAAAAAAAACATGTTAAAAACACATTCTTTTCATATTCCTGTAATGGGAATTGGATTCACCATTGATACCCCTTTAAAAGTTGCACAATATGGTATTGATTCTGTAATTTCTTTAATAGATGATATTTTATTGGAGAAATTAAGGAAAATGTACAGTGAAAAATTTGAAGTTCCTTATAAAGAAATCACTAATAGAATAGAGGATTTTAGAGCCAAAAGAATCACTTCTTATTTAAATTTAATAAACGATTTAGCGGAAAAGAAATTTGAAGCATTAAAAAATGTTACTGTCGAAAAAAGTGACGAAATAAAAGCATACATTAATATGCTTCCAGATAACTCTACACTAAAAAACGAATTCAAAAAAATAACAACAAATGGTTTTAATCTGTCTGAAATTAAAAAGTGGGCAATCAAAAACTTAACTATGGGAAGTATAGATGTAAATATCATGACTAAAATTGATAAGGACAACTATATTAAAAAAGAAAAACTACCTATAGAATATAATGATGCACATGCAGCTCTTAGAGGTTTTGCAAATAGCAAGTTGAGGTCTTCGGTTATACTTTCAGCAGGTATGAATCCAAGACTGTATTCCTATATGTCACAATTTGATGATTTTTTTCCTAATGAACACGGAGACTTTAAAAAGAAAATCATTTTAAAAGTAAGCGATTACAGATCTGCATTAATACAAGGAAAGTTTTTAGCCAAAAAAGGGTTATGGGTTTCTGAATATAGAATCGAATCTGGTCTTAATTGTGGAGGGCATGCATTTGCAACCGATGGTTATCTTTTAGGTCCTGTTTTAGCAGAGTTTAAAGAAAAACGTAATGAATTAGTATCGTCTATTCAAGAAATATTAAATCAGGCATTTATTGGTCAAAACCGTGAGATACCTAAAGAGCCATTATTAACAGAGTTTACTGCTCAAGGTGGTGTGGGAACAGAAGAAGAACACAATTTTTTAATGGATTACTATAATCTTGATTCAGTAGGTTGGGGAAGTCCCTTTTTATTAGTTCCGGAGGCTACAACTGTAGATGATAACACACTTGAGAAATTAGCTGCTGCTAAAGAAGAAGATTTGTATTTAAGCGATATTTCTCCGTTAGGTGTTCCATTTAATAATCTTCGTGGAAACACAAAGGATTTAGAAAAAGAAGCTAAAATTAATAAAGGAAGACCAGGCAGTTCTTGCCCTAAGAAGTTTGTGGCCTTAAATAAAGAATTTAAAGAAACAGGTATTTGTACTGCTTCAAGAGAATATCAATATTTAAAATTAAAGGAACTTGATAAAGAAAATCTTTCTTCTAAAGAATATAATAATAATTACAATAAAATTATTGAAAAAACCTGTATCTGTGTCGGTTTAGGAACATCCTCGTTATTGGCATACGGTTTAGATACTAAAGTAGAAGGAGAATGTGTTTCTATTTGTCCTGGTCCTAATTTGGCTTACTATTCCAAGATAATGAGTTTAAAAGATATTACCGATCATATTTATGGAAGATCGAATGTTATAGATAGAACCGACCGACCAAATATCTTTATAAAAGAATTATATATTTATATTGATTTCCTTAAAGACAAATTGGATGAAGCAAAAAAAACAATGAACAAGAAGCAGGAAAAATACTTGCTAACATTTACTAAAAACATAAAAGAAGGCGTGTCTTATTATCACAATTTATTTAGTGGTTTAAAACACACATTTGAAGATGCAAAATCTATAATATTAAAAGAATTGGAAGTAAGCAAACAAACACTTCATCTTATTAGTTTAGAAATAGAGCAACTGAAGAGTATTCAAAGTTAAGATGATTTGATTTAAATTAATTACTAATAACGTCAAAGTCTTTTAATGAAATAACCTTTCCTTAACTTTTAATTTCATGAGCAAATTAAATATGGTTCTCTCATTAAAATCTACCATATTTTTGTTTCACAATAAAATGTTTATAAGTAAATAATGAGTTTAAGAGAAAAAATAGAACATCTCAAAAAAGAAAAAAATGCCATTATTTTGGCACATTATTATCAAACTCCAGAAATTCAGGACATAGCTGATTATGTGGGAGATAGTTTGGGGTTGTCACAAAAGGCGGCAGAAACCAATGCCAATATAATAGTATTTGCTGGTGTGTATTTTATGGCAGAAATGGCAAAAATTTTAAACCCCGAAAAAATAGTTGTACTTCCCGATTTAAATGCTGGTTGTTCTTTGGCAGATTCTTGTCCTCCTGAAGCTTTTAGTGAGTTTATAAAAACACACCCTAATCATATCGTAGTAACTTATGTGAATTGTAGTGCAGAAGTTAAGGCATTAACAGATATCGTGTGTACCTCCTCTAATGCCCTTAAAATCATTGAATCTATTCCTGAAGGTCAACCTATAATTTTTGCACCAGATAGAAATTTAGGTAAATACATTATAAAACAAACTGGAAGAGACATGCTGTTATGGGATGGTAGCTGTATTGTTCATGAAGCGTTCAGTATGTCTAAGTTATTAGAGTTGTATAAACAGCATCCAGATGCGGTTATTATTGCACATCCGGAATCTGATGAGTATATATTAAAAACAGCTTCCTATATAGGTTCCACAGCTGGAATGATAAATTATGTAAAGACGTGTCCAAAAGAAAAATTTATAGTAGCTACTGAAGCAGGTATTTTACATAAAATGCAACAAGAAGTCCCTGGTAAGGTTTTTATTCCTGCTCCTACTGAAGAAGACAATACTTGTGATTGTAGTGAGTGTGCTTTTATGAAAGTAAATACATTGCAAAAACTATATAATTGTTTGCTTAACGAAAGCCCACAAATTGAGGTTCCTGAAAATATAAGAAAAAAAGCCTTACTACCTATTAAACGTATGTTAGAGTTATCAAAGTAAGACGATGATAGAAACCAACATTCTTGTTATTGGTTCTGGAGTAGCAGGATTGACCTTTACCGTAAAAATGGCTGAAAGATTTCCTGAAAGAAGAATAACTATTGTTACCAAAGGAGATGAAGAAGAATCTAATACAAAATATGCTCAGGGTGGTATAGCTGTTGTTTTAGATGATAAAAAAGACTCTTTTACTAAACATATTCAGGATACTTTAATTGCAGGTGATGGATTATGTGATGTAGAAGTGGTAGAAATGGTAATTAAAGAAGGTCCAAAACGATTTAAGGAATTGATGCTATGGGGTACTAATTTTGATGTCGATAACAAGGGAAATCTGGATTTGGGTAAGGAAGGAGGACATTCGGAATATCGTGTCGTACATCATAAAGATATTACAGGTTTAGAAATTGAGAGAGCACTATTGCAACGTGTACATCAACTCAAAAATGTTACCATGTTACCACATCATTTCGCAATAGATTTAATTACAGAGCATCATTTGGCGATTTCAAACTTTAAATCAATTTCTTGTTATGGCGCCTATGTTTTAAATCAAAATAGCGGAAAAATTTTAACAGTAAAAGCCAGTAGCACCTTATTAGCTTCAGGAGGAATTGGACGTGTTTATGGACATACTACAAATCCAATTATTGCTACTGGAGATGGCATAGCAATGGCTTATAGAGCTAAGGCAAAAATTAAAGATATGGAGTTTGTACAGTTTCATCCTACAGCATTATATAATGCAGAGGAAGGAACTTCCTTTTTAATTTCGGAAGCAGTTAGAGGTTTTGGGGCAATTTTACGAAATAAAAAAGGCTATAGATTTATGCTTGATTATGATGAAAGAGCTGAATTGGCATCGAGAGATATTGTGTCGCAAAGCATAGATAGGGAACTAAAAAAATCTGGAAATTCTTGTGTTTACTTAGATTGCACACATTTAGATATAACTGTTTTTAAATCACATTTTCCAAATATTTATAAAAAATGTCTGGAACAACATATTGATGTTGAAACCGATTGGATTCCAGTGGTTCCAGCATCACATTATTTATGTGGAGGTATAGACATCGATAAAAATGGAAAAACATCTATATCAAATTTATTTGCCTGTGGTGAATGTACTAGAACAGGATTACATGGTGCTAATAGATTAGCTTCAAACTCTTTGTTGGAAGCTTTGGTATATGCACATAACATCTTTAATTATCTAGTCGTTAATGCGCCTACTCTTAATGTTTCAAAAATTCCTGAATGGAATGATGAAGGGACATGTATAACCAAAGAGCATATTTTAATACAGCATAATCTTAAACAATTGCAGGCATTAATGAGAGATTATGTTGGCATTGTACGAAGTGATAATCTTTTAACTAAAGCAATTAACCATTTAGATCTTATCTATAATGAGGTAGAAGAACTTTATAAAAAAGCCAAAGTAAATACTACCCTCTGCGAGTTAAGAAATATGATAAATGTAGCCCACTTAATAATTAGTCAGTCTTTATTGAGAAAGAAAAACAAAGGAGGTTATTTTAATATTGATAATTAAAATCAATGTTATACTAAAATAAATAAGGTTCTCGCAAGAGAACCTTATTTATTTTTTAAATGATTATTTACCCAGCATCAATAACTCATTACAAACTACTTCGGTAATATATCGTTTTTCACCATCTTTGGTTTCGTAACTTCTTGATGTTAGTTTGCCTTCTATAGCAATTTCTTTTCCTTTGGTAACATACTTTTCAATAATCTCTGCAGTTTTCCCCCAAGCCACAACATTGTGCCATTGCGTGTCAGTTACTTTTTCGCCTTTGGCATTTTTGTAGCTTTCGTTTGTGGCAATAGAAAATTTTGCCAATTTTTTCCCTGATTCAAGATTGATAATTTCGGGATCGTTTCCTAAATTTCCAATCAACTGTACTTTGTTTCTAAGTGTGTTCATAATTTTAATTTTAATGCCTGCCATACGGAAGGCTGGTTAAACAGTTAATGCTATCGAGTTCTTATGTTTCGACACCGCAAATATGAAACAACATCCAAATAGTATTCGGTTGTTAAATACTTAAAATCGTTTGTAAATGTTTGTAGTCGTTTGTAAACGAATATATTTTTGTATATTTGGGCATCTATATACATTAAGGGACAAGAGCAAATAATGATTTAAGAAAGTGAGGAAATCACTTTTTTTAAGAATAAAGACCTTTAGTCCACGATTAGACTACTACTAATTCAGAAGTCCATAGCATGAGCATCTTGCTGAATAAAACTAAAGGTAATTCTATCAATTAACGTGTCGCATTTGTTAATACTTGTCATTGACATAGTCCTAACATACGGTCAAAACCGATGCTATTCCTTTGCTTTAGGTTTAGGAACGGAAACCTTTAATACATCGTCTAAAGAAGTATTTATAGAAAGTTTCTTCTCATACTCTTTAGAGCGTTCTTTTGGTTTTTCTTTTTTGTTCATAATGTAAATATACTCAATCTTTATGCCATTTCGAGCTTGTTCTTTAGCGTTATTACCAATCTTTAGGCTTTTGTAAAAGATAACCAGAACTCAACTTCATTTTTTCTGGGAATAAACTGTCTTTTAACTTTTTTCTACCGATTATAAACGAACCTTTAGCCACGTTTTTAACACTTATATTAAATCTATTAGGCGGAAAAGCAACCAATACTCTTTTAGGGCTGAATTTTGCATGAACAGCCTTTATAGGAGGAACTAAATCACTATCTCCAGAAATCAGCATTGCGGTATCATATAAATTATCCATTGCGTCAATAATCAATCCTACCGCTATATTTACATCTGTCATTTTTTCCTCTGGACTACTCCACGTGTGATAACATCTAAAACACTCTGTTTTGTGAGAATTATATTTTCCGTATATAATTTCAACGTCAGAATTTCTCAAAGCAGACAAATAAGATTGCTGTCTTTTTTGCTTTGCTGGATTATTAGACACGTTTGATGTAAAATACTTAACCTTTACTAATTTTTGATTAGGTAATAGCATGTTTTCAACCAGCTTCCTTAAATCTAACCATTTAGTATCTTGATTGTTTTCACACATTCCAAAATATAGATTAAAACCATCTATATAAGCTATTACTCTCTCGTTTCTTGCTGTTTTTTTTGCCAAAATATGTTAATATTTGTATGATATTATAAAAAATTCTTTATATTTGCACCAGAACATCCCATTGGATAGTATCCTTTGGCCGACGCACCAGCAATGGTGCGTTTCTTTTTTATGCTTCTAGGGAGTTAACTTGTTTTTGTAAAAATACAATCTTTCAACAAATTAATTGCTGAAAGTTAACTTTTTGTATGATAATACACTCTCGCTATCACACAGAAACTTCACAAATCTTTCGTTAGATGTCAAAGAACGAGTATTAAAACGTGCCGAAAATTCATCTAAATAACGTTCTAAATGTTTTTCGCTTACTTGGTGGTAAATACCATATAAACCACGTTTAAGAACACTCCAAAAGTTTTCTATTGTATTGGTGTGTACGTTACCCTCTACATAAATATTAAGAGCATGTTTAACGCTATCATGTGTATAATATCTTTTTAAGTGACTATATACAGGTGCTTCATCAGAATATATTGTAGAGCCATGAGGAACGTGTTTAGATATAAATGCTCCCATATTGCGTAATTCTGCATTGGGAACGTGCTTTAGAACTACATTTCCATTGCGTTCAATGATACCTACAACTGTTTTCTTTAGCGTAAAAGGTTTCCCCTCATTAGTCAGAGCTTTGTCATAATAAGAACGCTTTTTATTTATATGCTTATTACTTTCTTTACCACCAATATAAGCCTCGTCAACTTCTACCATATTATTCTCTCCTAACATTTGCGGTGCTTTGTCTTTTAGCATTTCTCTAATTCGATGCAATACAAACCATGCTGTTTTTTGTGTTAAACCTAAATCTAAAGCTAATTGTACCGAACTAATCCCTTTTTTATGTGAAGTGGCTAACCAAATAGATGCAAACCAAATACGAAAAGAAATTTTAGAGTTTTCAAAGATAGTACCAACTTTAACAGTAAATTTTTTATAACATTCTGGATTAGCACATTTGTAACCTCTATTAGTTTTATAAACTCGCTCACTATCACAATGAGGACATACAGGATTACCGTCCCAACGAATTTGCTCGTAGTAATCAATACAAGTGCTTTCTTCTTTGAAGAAGTCTAATAGCTGTGGTAGTGATTTAAAGTTCATAATTACTTTCTTTAATTAGATATACAAATATAACCGAATATATTGATATAAACAAATATTATTACAATTACTTCCGAATATTTTTGTAGTTTTGTAGTATGACAACATATAAAGAGAGATTAAAAAATAAAACAAACTACGTTTTAATCGAGAATAATGTAGTATTAGGTACGTTTGGAAACCTAAAAAAGATTACAGATTTTATGAC
>JADFSQ010000035.1 GCA_022560715.1 Bacteroidota bacterium | reverse complement strand
TCTGGTACCGGCAGCTCTGGCCGGTGGTTGGGATGCGGCGGCACTTCCGGCGCCGGCTGATTGCTTGGCTTAGCAGACTGTAGACCGAACCGGTAACCGGAGTTCTGGTCGAAGGTCTCCTTGGCTACGCGGAACGCGTTGACCGCCGCGGGCATGCCGCCGTAGAACACCATCTGGGAAATGATCTCGGAGATCTGCTCCCGGGTCACTCCGACGTGCAGCGCCCCTTGGATGTGCCGGGCCAACAGATCGGGGCTATGGCCCAGAACCGTCAGAGCGGCGATGGTGCACAGGCTGCGGGTTTGAAGGTTCACCGCCGGACGGTTGTAGATCTCCCCGTAGATGGTCTCATCGACCAGTTGCATCACTTCAGGGGCCAGCTCGGCCATCGCCGGAGGCGGGCCCGGATTGCCGTAGCGTCCATAATAGCGCAGGCGGAATTCCGCCGCCGCTCGCCGCAAGTCTTTGGGGCCTCGTTCGGTAGTCACAGGTCATCTCTCACAAATACAGCTTTCGGCCGGGAAATTATAACACCGCACGGCTTAAACCGTAGGGGCAGGTTTCAAACCTGCCCCTACTCGGAAGGATACGTCATCGATATAAGACAAACGGGGAAGGGCACTCCGATTGCATCGAGGCGCCCCTACGTTAGGTCCCAACAGTCCAACCGTTGTTACACAGCCTGCCAGTAGCGGCGGCCCTCCAACCGGACCACCTTTCCTATATGGTCTGCTGGGGAAAAGTGGCCGGCGGCTATCACGTAGCTCTCTTTTTCCGCCATGTCCAGAACTTTCTCGCGGCTCTGACGGCTCAGACCCTTGTCGATGTCCACTCCGGCGCACCAATCGGATTCTTGGACCTGGGCCTTGTTGTGCAGGACATCTCCCACGATCATTGCCTTTTCTCCTTGGGAGGAGATCAAGATGGCCTGGTGGCCGGGGGTGTGTCCCGGCGTGGGCATGGTCGATACTTCGTCGGTAATGTTGTACTCGCCTTCGATCAGATCCATCTTACGCAATCGGCGCAATCGTCACTGGCCTTCATTTCCGCTGTTTTTTCTCACATTATTCAAAGCCAATTCGAGCTTCCGTAGGGCAAAAAGCGACCGGCGTCCGGTGCGGCGCTGGCCTGGGAGGCAACAGTGGAAGTTCAGGACGTGGACTGGAACAGGCATGCATTTTCCAAATACTCCTGCAAACTACTACAAACCATTCCGCACCGTTGAGTTACAAGCTGTACAGCAGTTGGCGCCGATACCTTGGTTACACCAACGCCTCCAATGACGGTTTGTTCGCACAAACCCTACCTTACGCCAAGGGCGATACTGGGGCCGTCACGGAATGAAATTTCCAACGAATGGACGCTCTATGGATAAGGCACGCTCGTGGATTACGATCTCGTTCTATTGTCGCATCAGCATTCTGCTGACGGTCTTAGCGATCATTGGGACTACGTCCCCGGCACAAGCCCAGATGCGGCACGTTAGGCCGAATGCTCCGTCTAATGTTCAACTCCCGAACTATGCTGATCTCGTTTCCGAATTAGAAGCACAAAAAGCAGCCGAACCTGAAAGTGAGTATTTAACCAAGCCACAATTAGAAAAGAATATTCGTAAAAGACGCAAACTTATGGAACAAGCTGCAAAGGAGTTGGATTTTATACTTGCTGCAAAATTAAGAGACGAAATAAAAGCTTATCAAAATAAATTAGAAAAACTGAAAACATAAACTGCTACTGCCAACTGCATACTGAACACTGCGTACTGACTACTAGTTATATTGAGTTTTAAAAATATCTATCAAGAAATCCGGCGGAACAATTTTATCAGGAAAACTTTCCATTAAATCTAAAACACGGTTAATAGCTTCATATCCTAATCCCATTTTTAAACCAAAATTATGTAGCCTTACAAGATCTTTATCAGCAATTTCCTTATCAAGGTTCATTAACAAAATTAATCTGTGAAACTGTACAATACGTTCACTATGGGATTTTAAATTTATATGTGTCACGGGATTGTCTAATAAATAATCATAATCTTCTTTAGTAATCTCCAATTGCTTAGCGACACCTAACAAAAATTTATGCTCAATCGCTCTTAAGCTATTATTTATTCTTGCAAATGCTATCATTTCAGATAACAGGCTTAATTTTTCTACTCTATTTATCATTGTTGTGGGAGGATTAATTATTACATTATAAAATTAAAGATTATCTTATTTTAATAATCGTAGATATAATGTAACTTAACGAAAAAAAAAAGTTATTTCATCGAAGTTATTATACTTTCATACTCTTTTTTTATTTATTTGATTGATAAATAGTACTTTATGAAAGTATTGCATTACATCGATATTATGTATGTTTCACAGAATTAATTAAGTTTTTATATGAAAAATTTTGAGTTTAATATTTTTCTGAAACGCATCAATGGTTATTTCAAGAATAAAATAAAAAACTCCCAAATTAATTTAGGAGTTTTAAGACTAATTCAAAAAAATTGAAGATTTCTATCCTTCAGGTATTATTCTTACAGGTACGATAAATGTTTTTCCGTTAGAATCAAAAGGTGCAGGTAACTCTTTATAATTTAATCTACTTTTAATAAAGTTCACTAAATAATCCTCATCAGTATCCACAGACAAGACAACAATTTCGTTGTTTTTGTTAATTGTTAAGGTTACACTCGCTTTAACATCCTTCTCCAATAAAAAACTTGGGTTTTTTAATAATTTTCCAATTTCTTCAGTTATTACAACTGATTTAGCTCTTTTGTCTTCAACATCAGTACTTGCTACAAGTACACTGCTGAACGTTAATGCTACTATTAATAGCAAGGTTTTGATTGTTCTCATAATTGTTTGTTTTAAAATGATTGATATCTTATAGACTGTATATATGTAACAAATGTTACACAAAGGCTTACTAATTAACTATTGTTTAACTTTAATTAGTAGTTAATTAACATTACGAGAAGATTTAAATAAAAAAAGAGCAATGAAAATCATTGCTCTTTAACTATATTATATTTAATTTTTTGTTTAATTTAAAACCGCTTGCACTTTGTCTGCTGCTTCTTGGAATTCTATAGCACTTTGCACATCAAACCCTGAATTATCTATTATTTCTTTAGCTATATCTGCATTTGTACCTTGCAAGCGAACAATAATAGGAACGTTTATGGCATCTCCCATATTTTTAAAAGCACCTACAATACCTTCAGCTACACGATCACAACGTACTATACCTCCAAAAATATTTACAAGTATTGCTTTTACATTATGGTCTTTTAATATAATTCTGAATGCAGCTTCTACACGCGCAGCATCAGCAGTTCCGCCAACATCAAGAAAATTTGCTGGTTCTCCGCCAGATTGTTTTATTAAATCCATTGTTGACATTGCTAAACCAGCACCATTAACCATACAGCCTACATTGCCATCTAAATCTACATAGTTTAAACCTAATTCTTTAGCTTCAACTTCAATTGGATTTTCTTCGCGTAAATCACGCAAGTCGTTATAATCCTTATGTCTGAAAAGCGCATTATCGTCTATGGTAACTTTTGCATCTACAGCCATTATTTTATTATCGCTGGTCTTTAAAACCGGATTAATTTCGAATAAAGATGCATCAGATTTTACATAAGCTGTATATAAAGCTGTCACAAATTTTGTCATTTCTTTAAAAGCCAATCCAGATAAACCTAAATTAAAAGCAATTCGACGTGCTTGAAAAGGCAATAATCCTGTAGCAGGATCAATTTCTTCCTTAAATATCAAGTGTGGCGTTTCTTCGGCTACAGTTTCAATATCCATTCCGCCTTCTGTAGAATACATAATCATATTACGTCCTGTTCCACGATTTAAAAGTACAGACATATAATATTCGTCTGTTTCAGTTTCGCCAGGATAATACACATCTTCAGTAACCAAAACTTGGTGTACCTTTTTGCCTTCGGCAGAAGTTTGTGGCGTAATTAAATTCATACCAATAATTTTTCCGGCAATCTCCTCCACTTCTTGTAGGCTTTTAGCAAGTTTAACACCTCCACCTTTACCTCTTCCTCCAGCATGCACTTGCGCTTTAATAACATGCCAACCTGTTCCAGTTTCTGCAGTTAATTGCTTTGCAGCATCTACAGCTTCTTGTGCATTATGTGCAACGATGCCTCGTTGAATACGCACACCAAAATTACTTAATATGTCTTTTCCTTGATATTCGTGTAAATTCATCCTTAAATTTTAATGACACAAATGTAAACATCCTTAAACATTAAACCAATATTTTTTAAGCCCTTAAAATTTTTCAGAATTCATTAAAATTATAAGCGTTATTTCATTTTACTTTATAAAAACTTCATAGTTTTACAAAAAATTTATTCAAACAGAAAATAAAACCAATTACGCAAAACAATTAATTTTTTTAAGCATGAAAAATGAAACTTTACTTAATATCGTAAAAGAATTTGGAAGTCCGGTTTATGTGTACGAAGCTGCTAAAATTGAAACGCAATATAAACGTTTAACTTCTGCATTTAATAAGGTTAAGCAATTAAAAATTAATTATGCTGTAAAAGCATTATCGAATATTTCAGTCTTAAAATTGATGAAAAAATTAGGAGCATGTTTAGATACAGTTTCTATTCAGGAAGTAAAATTAGGCTTGGTTGCAGGTTTTAATCCTCAACATATTATTTATACACCAAATGGAGTTTCTATTGAAGAAATTGAAACCGTTGCAAAACTTGGTGTTCAAATTAATATAGATAACTTGTCGATTTTAGAACAATTTGGAACAAAGCATCCAAAAATTCCTGTTTGTATTCGTATAAACCCACATGTTATGGCTGGTGGAAACACTAATATTTCGGTTGGACATATCGATTCTAAATTCGGAATATCAATTCATCAAATTCCACATATCATACGCATTGTAGAAAATACAGGAATGCAAATTAACGGCATACACATGCATACTGGAAGCGACATTTTAGATATTGACGTGTTTTTATATGCCAGCGAAATTTTGTTTGAAACTGCAAAAAACTTTAAAAATCTTGAATTTATAGATTTTGGTTCTGGTTTTAAAGTTCCTTACAAAGAAGGTGATATCGAAACTGATATTGAAGAATTTGGCAAAAAACTAACAGCTCGTTTTAAAATATTTTGCAAAAATTATGGGAAAGAAATTACTTTAGCTTTTGAGCCTGGAAAATTTCTGGTAAGTGAAGCAGGTTATTTTTTAACTAAAGTAAATGTAATAAAACAAACAACTTCAACCGTTTTTGCTCAAGTAGATTCTGGGTTTAATCACTTAATCAGACCTATGCTTTATGGTTCACAGCACGAAATTAAAAACATCTCCAATCCCAAAGGCAAAGAACGCTTTTATACGGTAGTTGGCTATATTTGTGAAACAGATACCTTTGCAAATAACAGGCGTATTACAGAAATAAATGAAGGCGATATTTTAGCCTTTAAAAATGCCGGAGCTTATTGTTTTACAATGGCAAGTAATTACAATTCGCGTTATCGTCCAGCGGAAGTACTATGGTATAATGACCAAGCTCATTTAATACAAAAGCGAGAAGTTTTTGATGATTTAATAAAAAATCAAATAGAAATTACTCTATAAATTCCCCTTAAGCGTTAACCCAAAAAGTTAACGCTTTTTTAATCCATATCATTATCAAACAAAAAAACACGTTTGCTAATTGAATCTAGCTTTAGCATGCGTTTTTTATTAATCAAAAAATTTTATATATTTACTCACAACTTCCCCACACTCGTTTTAAAAAAATTTTATAAAAAGCATTTATGCTTCATATAACGTATAGTATTAGTAAACGATTTCTATTTCTAGGAAGAACAAGCAATTATATACAATATTACCACTTTGGTCCTTTGGAATGGATATGGAGAAACTTAAGCTACTTGAAAAAACATCAGCTAAAAAAATAAGACATTATTTTATGGTTTTTTATATCTTGAAGAACAACTTTTAACAATCTATTAAACTTAGCTATTATGAAAAAAATTATTATCATTTCCATCCTATTAATCTCAACCTCATCGTTTGCACAAAACACAAAATTACTTTCTCAGCCTGCTATTAGTACAGATCGTATTGCATTTATTTATGCAGAAGATTTATGGGTCGCCAATAAAGATGGTTCAAATCCTATACGATTAACTATTGATGAAGGTATCGAATCAAGTCCAATATTTTCGCCAGATGGTTCTATAATAGCTTTTAATGCACAATACGATGGAAATACCGATGTTTATACAGTTTCGGTACATGGAGGCATTCCAAAACGTTTAACTTGGCATCCTTATAATGATTGGGTACGTGATTTCTCTGCTGATGGTAAAAATGTTTTGTTTGCATCGCAACGTAATACACATACCAATAGACATCAACAGCTCTATACCATTTCAATAAACGGTGGAACCACCACTCAATTGGATATTCCAAATGC
The DNA here is from genome assembly GCA_022560715.1 of Bacteroidota bacterium. GTDB lineage: Bacteria > Bacteroidota > Bacteroidia > Flavobacteriales > Flavobacteriaceae > PRS1. Next base: position 3,358 of record JADFSQ010000035.1, on the reverse strand, counting down.
TAATTGGGCATCTTTTTCTGATACTGATAATTATATAGCTTACACACCCATTGCAGACAGGTTTAACCAATGGAAACATTATCGTGGTGGCACAATTTCTCGTATCTGGATTTATGATATTAAAACGCATAAAGTCGAAGAAATAGCAAAACCATCTGGTGGTAGTAATGACACCCAACCACAATGGATGGGAGACCATGTATATTTTAAAAGTGATAGAGATGGTGAGTTTAATATTTACAGTTACAATACAAATAGTAAAGACATTAAAAAGCTCACTAACTATAATGACTTTCCTGTATTAAATATAGCAGCTCACAGTAATTCTATTATATACGAACAAGCTGGTCTTTTACATGTTTATAACATTAATACTCAAACTTCAAAACAATTATCAATAACTATATCTGCAGATTTATTAGAGCTGCGTACACGTTACGTTTCAGGAAGTAAATATGTAAGATCCATATCTATTTCTCCTTCCGGAGCTCGTGTTGTTGTAGATTTTAGAGGTGAAATAATAACAATCCCCGCAAAAAAAGGAGATGCTAAAAATCTGACAAATACTAATGGAACACACGAAAAATTTCCAAAATGGTCACCAGACGGAAAATCTATAGCTTATTTCTCAGACGCTTCAGGCGAATATGCTTTACACATTAAATCCATAAAGGATTCAAAAGTTAATAAAATACCTTTAACTGGCACTGGTTTTTATGCCAATATTCATTGGTCGCCAGACAGCAAACAAGTGAATTATGTAGATAATGGACGTAATCTTTATGTTATAGATATCACTTCAAAAAAAACGACAAAAATAGATTCTGATATATTGTATTATCCTGGTGTTTTTAGAGAATTATTTAGTGATTGGTCTCACGATTCTAATTGGATTTCTTATACCATTATTACAGAGACAAACTTTGAAAAGGCTTACCTCTATTCCATTTCCGAAAATAAATCTTATTCCATTTCAGATGGATTATCAAATGTTACCGAGCCTGTTTTTGACCCTAGTGGCAAATATTTATATATGTTAGCATCAACTGATGCTGGTCCATTGGTAAACTGGTTTGACCAATCTAATATTGATAAAGAACTCACACAATCTATTTACTTGGTAACGCTTCAACAGGATGTGATATCGCCAATGGCTAAAGAAAATGATGAAGAAAAACCTGAAGAAGAAAAAAATGATGATGATGAAGAAAAAGATGATAAAAAGAAAAAGGATGACAGCAAAAAAGCCGATTTAATAATTGATTGGAAAGGTTTACAACAACGCATTATTAGTCTTCCGATTGAATCAGGTGTTTACAGTAGTTTGAGTTTAGCAAGTGAAGGCGAATTATATTACCTGTCGTCATCATTTCATTCACAAGAAACAAGTCTTTATAAATTTGATTTCAAAAAAAGAGAAAGTGAAAACAAAATGATGGCAGATGCTTTCCAAATAACAGCTAATGGTAAAAAAATGTTGTATTTAAGTAAAGATTCCTGGTATATTTCTAATCTTGGAGAAAAATCGGAAGACTCACCGTTAGGTTTAGATGCTATAAGTGTAAAAATAAATCCTAAAGAAGAATGGGCAAATATTTTTGACGAAGCATGGCGTGTAAATAGAGACTATTTTTACGACCCAGGAATGCATGGTGTAGATTGGGATGCTATGAAACTAAAATACAAAGCATTCTTACCTTATGTGTCCTGTAGAAGCGATTTGTATAGAATAATGGGTTGGATGTTTAGCGAACTGTCTGTAGGTCATCATCGTTTTGGTAATCGGGGAGATAGACTAAACAATCCAGAACGAATTGAAGGTGGTTTGTTAGGTGCTAACTATGTGGTTAAAAACAATCGTTATCAGATCGATAAAATTTTTGGTGGACTAAACTGGACACCAGATTTACGGTCTCCTTTAACCGAACCTGGAGTTGATGTACAAATAGGTGATTATATAATTAAGGTAAATGGTATAACTATTTTTGGAAAGGATAACTTTTATCGCTTTTTCGAAAACACTGCCAATAAAATAGTTGAACTTACAGTAAGCAAAAACTACGATGGTTCTAATGCAAGAACAATAAAAGTAACACCTTTGGCTACTGAATGGGCAATTCGAAATAGAGATTGGGTAGAAGGTAATATTAAGAAGGTTAACGATGCTACTAACGGTCAAGTAGCTTATGTATATGTGCCAAATACAAGTACGGCAGGATTTCAATATTTTAAACGATACTTTTATCCACAAGCCACCAAAAAAGCCATTATTATTGACGAGCGTTATAATGGTGGTGGCTCTTTAGCCGATTATTATATAGATATCTTAAAACGTCCCGAACAAGCTCACTGGAATTTTCGTTATGGTAAAGATTTAAAATCTCCAAGCGCATCAATTCAAGGTCCCAAAGTGATGATTACTGATGAAACTGCGGGTTCGGGAGGAGATTATTTACCATGGTTGTTTAGAAAATTTAATTTAGGTACAATAGTTGGCAAACGTACTTGGGGAGGACTCGTTGGTGTATTGGGTTATCCTGAATTTATTGATGGTGGCTCTGTAACAGCTCCTAATGTTGCGTTTTATACCGAAAATGGTTTTAGAGTTGAAAACGAAGGCGTAGCACCAGATATTGAGGTTGAACAGTGGCCTGAATTAGTCATTAAAGGACACGACCCACAATTGGAAAAGGCCATTGAAATTGTGATGAAACAACTTAAAGAAAATCCACCAAAAAAGGTACAACGACCTGCATATCCAATAAAAACAAAAAACTAATTTTTATGAAACCATATTTTTTACTAATTACATTCTTACTTTTATTGTGCTGTAATAATGCTAACAACAAGAAAATTGAAGACACAAAAAAAGAAGAAACTAAAATAACTGAAAGATCTCAATATAAAAAACCTAGTTCTAAAATCTGGACAAGATTTTGAACGCCAAAAAACCTGAAAAGCTTATGATGATATTTCAGATATAATCAAAAATTATAGTTTAAAAGAGGATTAAATTATTTTAACCTAGTTATTTCGATATGAGATGTGTAACATCGATTGAGAAATTGCATCAAATATTATGAGATTTCTCGCATTCACTCAAAATGACAAAACAATAAAACTATTATAAAATCTTAACTATATACACTAAAAGTTAGACAATGAATCCCTTCAAGCTTATAAATCTTTTCACCTTTTTATTTCTTACAACATTTAATACTATTGCTCAAGAAAAAGGATATAAAGAAGAGCAGTTAACACATAATGCTTCCGATAACAGATATGCGAGCTATAATAAAGAAGGCAACCTCATCATTTTTGAGTCTAATCGAGATGGTAGTTGGCAAATATATAGTAT
>JADFSQ010000034.1 GCA_022560715.1 Bacteroidota bacterium | reverse complement strand
AAATTATATTGTCAGTAGTTATTAGAGCCAAATCTGTATTCCAATCAATATATCCATTTCCAATAATACTAATATTCTGATTTGATGGTCCAACAGGTGTAAAGGTGTAATCTCCTGTTGTAATGTTAAATGCAATATTATAAAAATTTGAAGTTACAGGTATATCATTTCCTGTTGTAGTTCCTGAAGGGAAAGTATCTCCTCCCCAACTATTTGTCCAAGCATCATCTTGTCTAAATTTTAAACCACCTGCATGAATATAATAATCAGTTTTTGTAAAATTTGTATTGTCGGTTGTCGTCATGTCTACATCACTTCCCCAATTACCAAAAGCGCCTAAAAAACCTATGTTTTGGGCTGTAATTATATTGTAGTGAAAATAATAATAAAAAAGTAAAAAGTAATTTTGTTTTCATAAGTTTAAATTTAATGTTCAATGTTAAAAGTAACATTTTAAATATATAAAGCTATGTTTTAGGCTTACTACAACGTTTTCGTGTTGAAAACTTTTTAATTCTCAACTTAAAAAGAAAGTATTCTACAATTTAAGAAATACACTATTTATAGTTAATAATCGTTTGCTAATACAACTTGTATTTAACGTGAGTTCGATATAAAATAAAATGTAATTAATGATAATAAAGTATATATATTTTTGTTTTTTGCAATAACTTTAAAAAGCACGTTTATCCTGCAAGGTTTATACCTACAAGGTTTTCCTCCTTCGATAAATCTTCGGTGGACAAGTTAAAACCTTGCGGGAATTCCTTGTAGTTATGATTTTTAAAAGCAAAACGTATGATTCCTTACACCAAATTCATGTTTATAGTTTAATATTATTATTTTTGCTCGAATTATTAAAGGCATAATTTTCTATGAAATTTTATTTACGAAGCATTTGTATTTTTCTGTTTGTAATAACAGTTTCGAATGCGCAAATAAAAAAAGACGATATATTATTTACTGTTGAAAACACGCCTGTATTGGCTTCAGAGTTTTTAAGAGTGTATAACAAAAATTTAGACTTGGTTTTAGACGAATCTCAAAAAGATGTCGATGAATATCTTAAGTTATTTATAAATTTCAAACTCAAACTTATTGAGGCAAGAGCATTAGAATACGATAAGAACCCTAAATATATTAAAGAATTCGAGAGCTATAAAAAACAGCTGGCAAAAAATTATCTTACCGACCATAAAGTCACAGATAAATTGGTTAAAGAGGCTTATGAACGAATTTCTTACGATGTAAAAGCGAGTCATATTTTGGTAAAAATTCCTGAAAACGAAAAAGATACAGTTAATGTTTATACAACAATTTTAGAATTGAGAGAACGTTTGTTGAACGAAGATTTTGAAAGTCTCAAAAAAGAAGTTCATAATGGCACTACAATTATTGCTGAAGATTTAGGTTATTTTTCTGGATTTAAAATGGTTTATGCTTTCGAAAATATTGCGTATAACACAGCAATTGGTGAAGTATCTATGCCTTTTAGAACATCTTTTGGATATCATGTTGTGAAAGTTTTTGATAAACGAAAATCCAGAGGTGAAGTTACTGTTGGGCACATTATGATTTCTAAAAATCAAAAGGATTCTTTAATTAAGCCAGAAATTAGAATTCAGGAAATATACAAACTCATAGAACAAGGAGAGGAATTTGAATCTCTAGCCAAACAATTTTCAGACGATAAAAATTCTGCAAGAAATGGAGGTAAATTGTCGCCTTTTAAAAGCGGACAATTACGATCGATAGAGTTTGAAGATTTAGCGTTCAGCTTAACCGAAATTGAAGAGATATCTAAGCCCTTTAAAACCGATTTTGGTTGGCATATTGTAAAACTGTATGGTAAAAAACCACTTGCATCTTTTGAAGACATGAAGTTTGACTTAAGGGCAAAAGTAAGGCGAGACAAGCGTTCTAAACTCATAAATACTTCGTTAATTAATACTTTAAAAAGGAACTATAATATTCAAAAAACGAATCATGAGCTTGCTTATTTTGAATCGATTATAAACGATGAATTTTTTAAAAGAAGCTGGACAATACCTTCCGGTTTAGATACAAACAAGAATTTCTTAAAGATTGGAAATAAACAATATACTTATAAGGATTTTGCTGATTTTTTATATAAATCGCAACAAAAAGGCATTGCAAAAAAGCCTATTGTAGATGTTTTAGAAGAACAATACAATAGTTTTCTTAATACTAAATTATTAGCATATCATGAAGAAAATTTAGAATTTGAAAACACTGAGTTTGCCGAGATTTTAGAAGAATACAGAGAAGGCTTATTGTTGTTTGACCTTATGGAAGCGAAAATATGGAATGCTGTAAAACTCGATACGGTTGGGCTTCAAACGTATTTTAAAGCCCATAAAGCCAATTATATGTGGCAGGAACGTATTGATGCAGTTGTTGCGACTTCTGCTAAAGAAAAAGATATCAATACTGTAAAAAAGATGCTTAAAAACGGCGATGATTTAGAAGACATAAAAACACAGTTAAACCAAAATGATTCACAAAATGTTATTTTTACAAGTGATATCATGAATGTTGAACATCAGGCTTTTCCTAACGGTTTTCACTTTAAAGAAGGCGTTTCTAAAGTTTATTTTTACAACAATGCATACCATGTTATTAATGTGAAACATATTTTACCAGAAACAGAAAAAACCTTGGAAGAATCGAAAGGAAAAGTAATTATTGATTTTCAGGATGAGGTAGAAACAACTTGGTTAAAGAAATTAAAAGACACCTACAAAGTTGTTGTAAATAAAGACGTTTTAACAAAAGTAAAATCTCAAATAAAAAATAATTGAAGTCAATCCACTACATATTAATATGGTTGGTTATACTTGTTTCGTCATGTGATTTTTTCAAAAAAACTGAAAACGGAAATCCTATTGCAAGAGTAAATGATACTTATTTGTACGAAGAAGATATTAAAGGCTTAATTTATGATGGAATAACAAAGGAAGATAGCACATTACGTGTAAACAATTTTATAAATAAGTGGGCAACCCAACAGCTTCTCATCAATGGAGCTCAAATAAATTTATCTGAAGAAAAACAAACAGAGTTTAAGAGATTGGTAAAACAATACAAAAACGATCTTTTTATCAAAGCCTATTTAGAAGCTCTTGTAAAGCGTAGTATTGATACGATAGTGACTAAAGAAGAGGCTCTTGATGTTTATAATAGAAATATTGAAACCTTCAAATTAAATGAAGAACTTATCAAGTTTCGATATATTAACATAAGTGATAATAGTATCAATTTAAAAGACATTGAAGAACGTTTTAAAAGATTCAATCAGGAAGATAAAACCATTTTAGATTCTATATCAATACAGTTTAAGTCTTACTCCTTAAACGACTCTATTTGGGTACGATTGGATCAAGTTGTTACAAAAATTCCTGTTATTAATAATGATAACAGAAAAGAACTGTTAAAAAAATCTAATTTTGTACAACTCAAAGACTCATTAGGATTATATTTGATGCAAATTAATGATGTGCTATTCAGAAATGATACAGCACCTTTAGAATATGTAATGCCAACTATTAAACAAATCGTTATTAATAAGCGTAAGTTGGAGTTTATTAAGCAATTAGAAAAGGACATCACAAAAGATGCCATGAAAAACAAACAATTTGAAATTTTTAACTAAAGTGAAAAAAATAGTATTAAGTGTTTTGATGTTGTTGCCAATTGTAACATCAGCTCAAGAAATTATTGAAGACGAAAAAGAAGTAGTTGCAGCGGTTAAAGAAGTAGATTCCACAAAACGCATAAAAATAGATGGTGTTGTAGCAGTTGTAGGAGATTTTGTGATTTTAGATTCAGATATCGACAAGCAATTTCTTGAATTAGAACAAAGAGGCGCTTCTATAAAAGATATTACAAGATGTGAGTTGTTTGGTAAACTACTGGAAGATAAATTATATATGCACCATGCCATTCAAGACAGCCTAGAAGTTAATGATGTGGAAATTAGATCTAATGTAGATCAACAAATCAATGCCTTTTCTCGGCAAATAGGTTCGATGGATAAATTACTTGAGTTTTATAAAAAAGAGACTGAGCAAGAATTAAGAGACGAAATGTTTGAGCTGAATAAAAATGGAAGGATGATAGGTTTAATGCAGCAAAAAATAATTGAGGATATTGATGTTACACCTGAAGAGATCAGGCAGTTCTTTAATAGCATTCCTAAAGACGAACGTCCAATCTTTGGAACCGAACTTAAAGTCGCTCAAATTGTTGTAATTCCTAAAACTACCGAAGAAGAAATACAAAAAGTAATAGATAGACTTAAAGAATTTAAGGCAGATGTTATTGAAAATGGCGCTAGTTTTACTACAAAAGCAGTATTATATTCTGATGATGTTCCGTCAAGAAAAAGGGGAGGGAAATATACTTTAAACCGAAAACGTCCGCAAATGGTTCCAGAATTTAGAGCTGTGGCATTCGCATTACAGGAAGGCGAAATATCAGATCCATTTGAATCCGAATTTGGGTATCACATTATTTTATTAGAAAAAATTAGAGGTCAGGAATACGATGTACGCCATATTTTATTACGACCAAAAGTAACTCTACAAGATATTAATGAAGCAAAAGAGAAATTAGAGTTGACCAGAAAACGTATTGTAGATGGAGAAATTAGCTTTGCTGATGCAGCCAGAGAAGTTAGTGATGAAAAAGAAACAAAGTTTGAAGGTGGTTTATTGATAAATCCTGAAACACAAGATTATGTGTTTCCATTAACAAAAATGGATCCTGAATTATATTCGCAAATTCAAAATTTAAAAGACAAAGAAGTTAGCCTTGTACTTAAGGATGATGATCGCATTAATGAAGTGAAATTTAAAATACTAACAGTCACAAATAGAGTAGATGAGCATGAAGCAAATTTTGCCAATGACTATATTAAAATTAAGGAATTGACTTTAAGAGAAAAACAAATAAAAGCAATCGAGAAATGGCAGAAGGAGAAAATTATGGATACTTTCATTAAATTAAATGGAGAATATCGTGATTGTGAGTTTAATAGTAACTGGCTTAAAAAAAGTTAATTTATGTCGGATGTTGCTGCTGTAGAACAACTGGTTTTAAAATTTAAAGCTTTAAAAAAAGAGATTGCCAAAGTAATTATTGGTCAGGACGAGGTAGTTAACCAAGTGCTAATTTCAATTTTCTCTGGAGGGCATACACTTTTAATTGGTGTTCCTGGTTTGGCAAAAACCTTAATGGTTAATACAGTTGCACAAGCTTTAGGTCTCGATTTTAAACGTATTCAATTCACGCCAGATTTAATGCCAAGCGATATACTTGGTAGCGAAATTTTAGACGAAAACCGACACTTTAAGTTTTTGAAAGGACCAATATTTGCAAATATAATTCTTGCCGACGAGATTAATCGTACACCACCAAAAACACAAGCAGCTTTATTAGAAGCCATGCAGGAACGTTCAGTAACTATTGCTGGACATAATTATAAATTAGACTTACCATTTTTTGTGTTAGCAACACAAAACCCAATAGAGCAAGAAGGAACATATCCATTACCTGAAGCCCAGTTAGATCGTTTTATGTTTGCTGTTAATCTGGATTATCCAAGCTTTGATGAAGAAGTAGAAGTGGTCAAGGTTACGACTTCAGATAAAGAAGTTGTAGTAAATCCCTTGTTCACTGCACAGGAGATTATCGATTTTCAACATGTAATACGCCGTATTCCAGTAGCAGATAATGTGGTAGAATACGCAGTGAAAATGGTTTGTAAAACAAGACCAGAGAATAATACTGCCAGTGATTTGGTAAAACAATATGTAGATTGGGGAGCTGGACCAAGAGCATCACAAAATTTAATTTTAGCAGCAAAAACACATGCAGCTATACAAGGCAAATTCTCTCCGGATATTGAGAATGTTCAAGCCGTTGCCAATAGTATTCTTCGGCATAGAATCATTAAAAATTACAAAGCCGAAGCCGAAGGTGTTACAGTAGAACAAATTATTAAGAGTTTGTTTTAAATTACCCTCAATTTAGCCTTTCTGAATATTTGACGAATTTATTTTACCTTGAAAGACCATCTGTTTAGCTGGTAGTTATGTTCTTTTGGCTTTGCCTGTTTTTTCTCAGAATGCTATTTCTGACACCCTTTCTTCTCAATCTGGAGATTTTTTTGACAGGCTTAGTAATCAGATTCAAAATAAACAAACCATTAGTACTGAACAGCTTTCTCGTGATGATATTATTGTTTCTATAGCGGGAAATATTGGGCCGGATCAGATTTGTTTAAGTTTAGGGGATTTCAAGTTTAATTCTAATTGGAGCATACAATCTGATGGAGCATCTATTGTTTATACCGGGCAGAATGAACAGGAACTTGATTTTTTTGTTTTATGTGAAACCGGGGGAAAATTAAGGGAAACAGTTCAGTTTTTCCCATTAGAAGAAATTAATGAGAATTACATTAAACATTGTCCTCAATTGGACAGCGATAACAAGGAGTTAGCTTGTGTTGTTGTTTTAACAAAATCTGTTCCTCGTTCTAATGGAAATTTTTCTTATGCCAATCTTTTGTTTTTCATTTTTACTATTGTAGTTTTATTCCCGTTGCTTTATTTACTTCGTGTTAAAAATATTAATTTAAAACTCTTTAACTTGATTAAAACTGTTTTCTTACTGGCTGTTTTTGTTGTGTTCTATTTATTCGGGACAATCCTGACAACACTGGTTACTGTAATGCTGTTATTCTTTTTCTTTGTGCAGATTAACCTTTCTATTGCTCCTATGATTCTTGGTTTGTATTCTCAGGAAACCCATAGGTTAAAATTTGTCGTGAAAATAGTTCTAGTGGCTGAGGTTCTCGGTTTAATTGCTTCTTTGATCTTTATTACTCCTTATCTCTAACACAAACTTTTTGAAAAAAGTTTGATCAAAAACCGGTTTGAGTAAAGAAGTTTGATCAAAAACCTGCTTCGCATTAAGAAAATCGATCAAAACCACTCATTAATTACAATTAGCTAGCATTCCTTCTTTTATTGCTTGAGCCCCGTCTTCAGTTTTATGAACAGCATGGGATATGCCCGGAACTATTTTCCATGTTTTTTCTGTTTCAATAGCATCAAAATATACTCTTCCTCTTCTCGTATTTTCTGGATCAAATTGTCCTTCAATAAAAGATACTATTGTGTTAGGATAACTATAATCTCTGATCTCTCCTGCCAGAGAACTTACAATGCTTCCTCTAGCTAAACTTTCTGTTGTTTCACTATTTTGAATTCCTTTCCTACAATAATCTCCGTTATCCACCCAACCAGAAACATAATCCATTAATCCTAGGGGTCCTCCTACCGTTGTATTAAAGCACACATCAACCGCATCCGCTGTTGGGGGTCCCCCTGATAATACTGCGTAATCCAGTTCTTCTTCTAAATTGTAAAGTGCTAATCCATAACCTATCTGCATTGATCCTCCGGAATTTCCTGTTGCGCACATTACTTCTTTGTTATCCGCTAACTCTGATTGTATAAACCTAAATGCCTCGTTGTATGCACACATTATTTTTTTGAATCCTTCTCCTGCATTATTTTCTGCCCAACCGAATTTACTGTTCCATTTTAATTCATAAGTTTCATATCCTTTGTTTGCTAACTCGCTTATTAGTTCTGCGGAAGAGGTTTTTCCTGTAGATTGTGCTCCGTAAAAACTGCTTCCAAACGAACCGGTTGTAAATATTATTGTTCCTTTTGAATTGTTGTTTTCATTAACCCTTATTCTTGCTTCTCTAACATCAAGGTCATTGCAAAAAACCTCAATATCATAACATTTAAAATTTCCACAGTTTGAGCTAAATAATAAATTTACAGTTCCTCTTGGATATTGTGATCCAATATTTTCATCATCATATCCTGAATCATCATCTGGAGGTTCCTCTCCTGGTGGTTCTTCTCCCGGAGGATCTTTTCCATTTTGATCATCTTTCGGAGGGCCATCCTTTGGAGGAATATCATTTTGATCATCATTATTATCTCCTGTTGTTGTACAGCCGCCGATAAAAACAAGTAAAACTAATGCTACGAGAACAAATTTCATGTAGTATTAAAGCTTGTTTTTCTTTAAAAAATTAGATGTTTTACAAACTTTTTAATCAAAAAGTTTGATCAAAAATCGGCTTTGCGAAAAAATAGAAAAGTGATTAGCAGCGTCTAGGATGCTCCGTTCAAAGAACAGTGCAAACCACTTCGCTGGCAGGCTTAACTTCTGTGTTCGGAATGGGAACAGGTGTTTCCCTGCTGCTATGACCGCTAATCGTATCTATTGCATATTGCAAGGTTTTTAAACCTTGGTTTTTCCAACAATTTAATATTATTCTTTAGCTTTAATTGTTTTTTTAGCCACTGAAGAGCTCTTTTTGGCAGTTGATTTTTCTACGGTTTTTTTTGGTTTTGCTGGAGCATTAATTTCTCTTATCATTTTGGCTGCTTTTTTCAGTCCTTTTTTCAAAAGCTCCTCGTTTTTAGCTCCTGCACAAATTACTTTTCCGTTTTTGAACAGCAACAGTGTTACCTTAGGATCATGTATTCTAAGAATTGCGCCTGGGAATTGTTCAGGTTCATATTCAACGTTATCCAATTCCATTGCTGTTTTGAATAAGTCTAATGTCATGTGTAAATTAGCTGTTGATACGATATTAACGACCGTGTAATCCGCTTTCTTTTGTATTTTCACGCTTGGTTGTATTTCATGTATCATTTTGGAGGCTTTGTAAATAGCCATTGGTATTTGTTCTTCGCTACTAGCTCCTGAGCAGATTACTTTTCCGTTTTTGAATATTAGCATCGATACTTTTGGTTCTTTTAGTTTGAGAATTGCACCCGGGAATTGTTCCGGCTCGTACTCAATATTTGGCACGGTAATCGCTAAATTGTAAAGATCTACAGTAGCGTTCAAGTTTCCACTTGCAACAATATTAACAATAGTATATTTCATTTAAGTCCCCCTCCAGCCTTTATAAAGGCTCCTTATATTTAAACCCTTTAAAAAGGTTTATAAAGGGAATATGAAAATGGTTTCAGTTCGCGGAGCCTTGTAGAAAAATGAAACCCATTTTCTAGTTTTTGTTGATTTTGGTGTGTCTGTAGATTAATTGGGTTTACTGTTTTGACTGTTTATCTAATAAGGGTATTAAAAATGTGAGATTTTTAGTTTCTCTATTTCAAGTTTTTTTGAATGTTAGAGAATATTCACATTCTCTTTTTTTTATAATGGTATTAAATCTGCTGGTGGGAAAGCTCCCGGGAATGCTGTTCTTAAAACTACTAAAATGCCTATTGGAATTATTGAAAACAAAAATATTATTACATAAGTTAACGGATATCTAATAAATCTAGTGAGTTCTCGTTTTCCCTCTGTTTCAATACCCATTATTGAAGGAGTAATAATGAGTCCGTAAACCAAAATCATTATTGGCGCCCAAAAGAAAAATGCAAGTGGGTTTCCTATTAAACTAAAAATTATTCCTTCACCATAAAGTCCCCAAATCCCCGCTAGGAAAAAGATTTCTGTTTTTGAATATTTGAACCATTTTGTGAGGAAGTAAAATCCAAAGATAAATCCTGTGAAAGCGAAAACATTGAATGCTTGAAATTGAAATATTCTGACAATGAACAATGACAGCTCAAATCCTTCGTTCAAATTATTTACAAATGCCGCAAAAACTTCCTCCAACAATACCATGGCATAACCAAGAATAGCGAATTTTAATATTGGAGATAATTTTATTGCTCTAATTTTTTCAGCAGCTTGCTCGCGGTATTTGTATAATAATCCTCCAAAAC
>JADFSQ010000420.1 GCA_022560715.1 Bacteroidota bacterium | reverse complement strand
ACTTGATGCAATAAAAGCCATAAGAGCGGTAAAGAAAACGGTAGCGCCAATACCAGCATATTTGTTTTGTTCGCCAATAGAACAGTCGTTGAGAATATCTGTATCTGAACCAGAACAGACAATGAAGAATTGTTTTAGCATAATATAGTTTTTTGATTGATTGACTATAAGAACGATTTTTTTAACTAATTGTTACAAAAAAGCCTCGAATTTCGAGGCTTTTACTTTTTTGGATTAATATTTACAGAATAGGTTTAAATTAATTCTCCTTGTTTTTAGATTTCTTTTTGAGTTCTTTTTCTTCCTTCATTTTTTTTATTCTAATAAGATTATCGATACAATTCAGTAAAATACTTATAAAACAACGGAATAGTCTCAATGCCTTTTAAAAAATTAAAAATACCAAAATGTTCGTTTGGAGAATGTATGGCATCGCTATCTAAACCAAAGCCCATTAAAATAGTTTTGCTTTTTAATTCTTCTTCAAACAGAGCCACAATTGGAATACTTCCTCCACTACGTTGCGGAATTGGAATTTTTCCAAAGGTTTCTTCATACGCTTTACTTGCAGCCTGATAACCAATACTATTTGTTGGCGTTACATACCCTTGACCACCATGATGAGGTGTAACTTTTACAGTAACACCTTTTGGTGCGATGCTTTTAAAATGTGCTGTAAACAATTCGGTAATCTTTATCCAGTCTTGATTTGGCACTAATCGCATCGATATTTTAGCGTAGGCTTTACTTGCAATAACTGTTTTTGCACCTTCGCCAGTATAACCTCCCCAAATTCCGTTTACGTCCAGAGTTGGTCTGATAGAATTGCGCTCGTTGGTAGTATAACCCGTTTCTCCATAAACAGCATCAATATCTAATGCAGCTTTATATTCTTCTAATGAGAAAGGTGCTTTTGCCATTTCAGCACGTTCTTCATTAGAAAGTTCTTCGACCGTATCATAAAATCTGGGAATAGTAATATGATTATTTTCATCGTGTAACGACGCAATCATTTTGGTTAAAATATTGATTGGATTGGCTACTGCACCTCCATATAAACCTGAATGTAAATCACGATTTGGACCTGTAATTTCAACCTCTACATAACTTAATCCGCGTAGTCCAGTTGTAATTGAAGGAATGTCGTTAGCAATCATTCCAGTATCTGAAATTAAAATGACATCGTTTTGTAATTTCGAATGATTTTCTTTCACAAATGTAGAAAGGTTAGAGCTTCCAACTTCTTCTTCGCCTTCAATCATAAATTTTACATTACAAGGCAACTGATTTGTTGAGGTCATAAATTCCAAGGCTTTAATGTGCATATACATTTGCCCTTTATCGTCGCAAGCACCACGAGCAAAAATGGCACCATCAGGATGTAATTTTGTTTTCTTTATAATTGGTTCAAAAGGGGAAGAATCCCATAATTCCAATGGGTCAGCAGGTTGCACATCATAATGGCCATAGACTAAAATGGTTGGCAGATTTTTATCAATAATTTTCTCGCCATAAACTATCGGGTTTCCTTTTGTTTCACAAATTTCTACAGTATCGCAACCAGCATTTTGTAAGCTTGTTTTAACTGCTTTGGCAGCTTTTAAGATGTCGCTTTTGTAAGCTGAATCGGCACTTATAGAAGGGATTTTTAAGAGCTCTATTAATTCGTTTAAGAATCGTTCTTTATGCTGATTTATATACGATTGAATGTTTTTCATTTTGTGTGCTAGAATTTATTCAAAAGTACAAAAAGCAAATGGTATTATTTCCTGAATCTGTCTGTTAGAATATTGAAACTAATGTTTATATTTGCACGCTGATACTGAAATGAATTCAGCACAGGTTTTGCGGCTGTGGTGGAATTGGTAGACACGCTAGACTTAGGATCTAGTGCCGAAAGGTGTGGGGGTTCGACTCCCTTCAGCCGTACAAAATAAAAAGCTTCAACAATTGTTGAAGCTTTTTAATCTAAAGAATTCCTCGAGGCTCTGCCTCGGGGTTTCACTGAAAAGTTTGAAAAACAGAGAGTTTTTCATAACACTTTAAAAAAGTGTATTTTCGTTTTATGGGAGAACATATTTTAAAAAGACATAATAAAACATTGTTGATGTATTATCTG
>JADFSQ010000419.1 GCA_022560715.1 Bacteroidota bacterium | reverse complement strand
CATGTGAATAAAGATGACATTGTACTTGAGGTTGGTCCCGGCAAGGGAATTCTTACAGAAGAATTGTTAAAAGTAAGCGACCACGTTGTTGCTGTTGAAAAAGATAAAGAACTTGTTGATTATCTTAAAGAAAAATTCGCCAAAGAAATCAAATCAGACAAACTCCAGCTAATCCACGCCGATATATTAAATATCCTTAATAACGTGGTGTCGAGGAAGGAGTATAAACTAATTGCAAATTTGCCATACTATATAACCTCACAGTTTCTGCGGCGTGCACTGGAGAACGAAAATCAACCAAAATTAATGGCACTCATGGTACAGAAAGAGGTTGCGGAACGAATCATAGCGAAAGATGGCAAGGAGAGCATCCTATCAATAAGTGTTAAAGTATACGGCACGCCGAAATATATAAAAACGGTACCGGCGCGGTTATTTTCACCACAGCCAAAAGTAGATTCCGCAATTATTGTTATTGATAATATATCCAAAAATTTCTTCAAAGCTTCAAAATCATAAGGTTTTGCACTGATTCTTTTGTCCTTATCTAACACATAATAGGCTGGTGTTGCTGTTACATTATAAATTTGTACTAAAGGAAAACTCCATTTTCCAAGTCCTAAAACATGTATAAATTCTGGGTATTTTAAAATTTCTCTTTGCCATCTATTTGGCTTGTCTTCCAATCCAATTGTAACGACTTGTACTTTCCCGGTTTCTAAAGTTTTTATATATACTTGTAGTTGAGGGATTTCTTTTAAACAATGCGAACAAGTACTACTCCAAAACACAATTACATAGTTTTCGGCTGAATTTAAATCGTAAAGTGTCTGAGAGGTTTTTTGTTCATTGTATTCAACTTCAAAAGAAAAATCTGGAGCTTTGTTACCAATAGATAAACTTTTAAAAAGTGTTAGTCCATCTACAAGTTCTTTATCCTCCAGTTTTTCAGCTAAAGCAATTAAATAATTATCAGCAATATAGTTGGCAACATCTTCAAACCCAGAATCTACCATTTGCTGCCATAAGACTTCTAATAAGGTGCTTTTAATTACAGGATTGGCATCTTTCATTGCCAAAAAAACTGCGTCGATATTCTGTTTATAAGCAGTTGTATTATCTTCGGTTTGAGAAGACAATCCAAACACATAATTAAGCATTCTTTCTATTAAAAAACTTGAACTTTGAAGTGTTTCATTATTGAAATCCACATTAACAAAAAAATGGTGTTTTAAATTATTGATATAGGTTTTTATATCTTCGAACTCTTCAGGAATATACGGTTTATTGGCTTTAATAAAATGTAAAGCAATAGTGCCGGTTGCTGCTTCTTCAAAATTGGTTTGTGTTTCGCTTTGGGTTTTAAAAATAGAAGCCAATGCCAAAGTATCTGTGCTTTGCTGCTCGAAAAAATTACCAATACTATTACTTATTAAAGCCATACTATTAGTGTATGAAGCCACCAATTGATTTTCGATTGAAGACTGATATTGTATTCCTGTTTCCTGATTAAAATCTAATTCTACATCTTCCTTGGCGTTATAAATAATATCGAAATTATTGTCTTCCTGTGGCAGAGCATATACTAACTTGTACATGCCTTGGGATACGGTTGAATCTAACTGAAATTCGAAATATCCCTTTTCGTTTACTTCTGTATTTGCAATATAAAGTGAACTTATTGGAGTAACCTCATACAAAATAACCCATTCGTAATCTTCAGCAGGAGAAAAAGTGCCTTTTATGGTATGTTGTGCCATAAGAAGCATTGGCATTAATACAATAGCAAATACAATATTTTTAAACATAAACTTTTTATTATTAATATTTTCGAATAATTTTACTTTTCCTTGATAGCTTAAATAAAACATCCTATTTAATCTGACAGTCACACTGAGCGCAGTCGAAGTGCAATGGAAACATATTGTTACTTATATTTATAATGTGAAGCATTTCTACATTCAGATAATATTTGTAGCATATCAAAATTACCTGAAATTAATGCTTCTTTTTTGGCTCTTGACCAGCCCTTTATTTTCTTTTCGAAATAAATAGCTTGTAAAACATCATTAAATTCTTGATAGAGAACCATAACTAAAGGTCTTCTTTTAAATGTATAAC
>JADFSQ010000418.1 GCA_022560715.1 Bacteroidota bacterium | reverse complement strand
ATTAGAGAAAACATGTGTATTAATTTTCGGTTTATTCTTCTTTTGGATGTATAAAAAACTAAGATTAATGCAAATACCATAGACGATAAGCCATAAACTCCCATTGCAGAACCAACTGAATTTGAGGATTCTTGAAAAGCTGTATTTGCTATATTAAAAGCTTCGGCTTCAACTGGGTTTGTTATATCGTATGCAGATTCAATTGGTATTGGAGTTTGAAACACATGTTCGGTTAAAGCAGGATTAGCAAGACTCCACATCGTAAAAAAAGCAAACCACGAAAAAAACTGAATGACACCTAATTTTTTCATTGTTAGCGACATGTTACCAATATTGTTTAAAATATCAGGAATGAAGCGATTTTTCCTTGCTTTTTCTCGTTCAAACTCTTCCATATCTTCTGGAGGATATTCTGATGTAGTAAAAACTGTATATAGAATACTTATTAAAAACACAAATGCACCAATTGCAAAAGCTACTTTTACAGACATTGGTATAATTCCTGAATCCGCGGTATTACTTACACCAAATTGCTAAACCATCCAAGGTAAATTACTTGCAATCCAAGTGCCTATTCCAATTATTAATGTTTGTACTACAAATCCGTAGGAGCGTTGAGAATTAGGTAACTTATCTGCTACCAACGCTCTAAAAGGTTCCATCGAAATATTTATTGAAGCATCCAAAATCCATAAAAACCCTGCAGCAATCCAGAGGGCTGGGGAATGTGGTACAAAAAACAAAGCCAAAGAGCTTAAAATAGCGCCAATTAAAAAGTAAGGTCTTCGTCGTCCCCATCTTACACTCCAAGTTCTGTCACTCATATATCCAATAATAGGCTGTACGAGTAATCCTGTTAAAGGTGCAGCTATCCAAAGTAAAGGAATAGCTTCTTTCTCTGCTCCAAGTGTTTGAAAAATACGAGACATGAATGCGCCTTGTAAGGCAAATCCAAATTGGATTCCCAAGAAACCGAAACTCATGTTCCAGATTTCCCAAAAACCTAATGTACGCTTTTGCATAATAGCATGTTTAAATTAATACTATTTGATAAGCGAAAAGACTTATCAAAACTTATGTGAGAAGTGAAAATATAAGTTCTGATTTGGCGGTAAAGATATAAAAGTTTTTAAATTTTCAAAGATTTTTAATTTATTTAGTAGAATCTCTTTCAATAAGTTCGGTCTCAATAATTACAGTTTGGTAATTTTCTTCTTCCTCTTCATATTCTTCATTTTCAACCTCAAGTTCTAATCTGTCTATTAACAAATCAGCTGCTTTTTCGCCCATTTCTTGAGCATGTTGGCTTACTGTAGATAAACTGGGAGTAGCATGTTTTGAAAGAACCCCATCAGTAAATCCAATAATCTGAATATTTTCCGGAATTTCCATACCATGTTTTTTAGCAACTTTCATTGCTGTAATAGCGTACAACTCATTTACAGCAAAAATACCATCAATATTTTCATTGTTTTTGAAAAATTGTTCAATCTCATTTTCTAAATTCCCAAAATGATCTTCCGAATCAAGTTCAACATCAATTTTTAAAATTAAACTAGCATTTTGTTGTAAGTTATGTTCCTTTAGAGCTTCTATGTAACCTTGTGTTCTTAACTTGCCTACAGTTACATAATCTTTTGTAGTAATTATGGCAATGTTTTTACAACCATTGGAAATTAATTTTTCTACAGCTTTTTTAGACCCTTTTAAGTCATCTACTATAACCTTATCACAATCAATTTCGTTTACAACGCGATCAAACATCACAATTGGCATCCCTTGATTTATGGTTTCATCGGTTGCCCAAGCATGAATTGTAAAATCATGTCCATCACGTACAAATCGTGATCCTAGTTCCCTAACCAAGTCCTCTGCACTCACATAACTCCAGCCACGTGTACCAATCACTTCAATCTTCATTCAGGTTGCCTGTTATTTAATAATTTCAATCATATGTAATATTCACTTACATAACCATCAGGGAGGATTCCAGTGGATTTTCAATTTCCACGTCAAAATTTTCTGTTCAGTGGCAAACCTTTCGCATTCTTCTATTCTATTATGCAGGCAAAATCAGTGAATAGGAGGACTTAATTAGATCATATTAGAGTCACCTAATGTACGATTTTACTCTGATCAGAATTATCGAAAC
>JADFSQ010000033.1:1292-10036 GCA_022560715.1 Bacteroidota bacterium | reverse complement strand
ATAGTAAAAACTCTAAAATCCGGAACCAAATTTATAACTCTCGATGAAGTAGAACGTGAACTGCACGAAGAAGACCTTATGATTTGCGATGGCGAAAAACCCTTGTGTATTGCCGGAGTTTTTGGAGGAATCGATTCTGGTGTAACCGAAAGTACGACGAGTATTTTTTTAGAAAGTGCTTATTTTAATCCAATAAGTATCCGAAAATCTGCCAAACGTCATGGATTAAACACAGATGCTTCTTTTAGATTTGAACGTGGTATCGATCCAAATATTACTGAATATGCTTTAAAACGTGCTGCTTTGTTAATTCAAGAAATTGCTGGAGGCGAAATTACAAGTGATATTATTGACGAATATCCGAATAAAATTGAAGACTTTCAGGTACGTTTAAGTTTTGATAATGCGAAACGATTGATTGGTGAAGAAATCCCGCGTGAAGTTATAAAACGTATTTTAATGTCGCTTGATATTACTATCAATAACGTTACCGAAACAGGTTTAGGATTAACCGTTCCTGCATATAGAAATGATGTACAACGTGAAGCAGATATTATTGAAGAGATACTCCGCGTGTATGGTTATAACAATATTAAAACTACCGAAAAATTAAACGCTTCCATTTCAAACACATCACGATTTGAAGACCATAAAATTCAAAATATTATAGGCAACCAATTAGTTTCTCAAGGGTATTTTGAGATATTGGCAAATTCGCTCACTACTCCAAATTATATTGGGTTGAGCGAGCAACTTAAAGAAGAGCATAATGTTGTAATGCTTAATCCTTTGAGCAAGGACTTATCAGTTATGCGGCAATCCATATTGTTTTCTGGATTGGAAGCAGTCGCACATAATTTGAACCGAAAACGAAACGATCTCAAATTATTTGAATTTGGTAAAACCTATCATAATTACAATGGCAATCGTGAAGAATACAAGCATTTAAGTCTTTTGGTAACTGGAAATAAAACTGCTGAACGCTGGACTGCAACATCTTATAAAAGCGATTTCTTCTATTTAAAAGGAACAATTACTGCAACATTAGAACGTCTCGGAATCACAGATTTTAAAGAATCTATAATCGAAAACGATGTGTTTAGCGAAGGTTTACAAATTAATTTCGAAAAAGTGAAATTGGCTGAATTTGGTTTGATTAAAAAATCGGTTTTAAAACATTTCGGAATCTCACAAGAAGTATTATATGCAGATTTTAATTGGGATGCTGTGTTAGAAGCTGCAAAACACAATACTATAAAATTTAAAGACATTCCAAAATATCCAGCAGTAAAACGTGATTTTGCATTGCTTCTTGATGATGCCGTAAGTTTTAGTGATATACAAACTATTGCCAAACAAACCGAAAAGCAATTACTAAAGAATATTAATCTTTTTGATGTTTACCAAGGCAAGAACTTGCCCAAAGGCAAAAAGAGTTATGCTGTTAGTTTTACACTTCAAGACGAACGCAAAACACTTACTGATAAGCAAATAGATAAGATTATGAATAAGTTACAAGCTAATTTTGAAAAACAACTTGGAGCTGAGTTGAGGTAAAATATAATAGTTTATTTGTTCAGGTTATTCAAGGTTTGTTTTCATTACTCGACCTTGTTTTTCTGCATTGGTATCTTTAGTCCTGCCAATTACTAAACCTATTAGCATTCCTAATGAAATTCCAATAGCAAGACCTGTTGATTCACCAAAACTTGCACCAATGGCAACTCCAAGACTCATTCCCATACTCATACAATTGGCTGTATAATAGCCTTCAGATATTAGAGAAAGCTCTTTTTGTAAATACTTTTTAAATTCGTTGAGCTTTTTACTGAAGTATCTTTTCTTATTTTTAGGATTCGATTTTAAATTCAAAGTTTCAAGCGCTATTTCTATAGATTGAAATTGCTCTTCGGTTAATTCTCTATCACTTAAATCGGAAAGAGTTGCAATAAAGTTTTCATAGATTTTTATTTCAGATTTTTTGTCTGTTTTAATTAGTAAACTTTCGAAAAAAATTATAGTATTATTTATAGTCATAATATATGTTTTATGTAGTTAGTGGCTTAAGATTTAAATTATTATACCCTCTATTATTTTTTTAAATTGAAGCTCTTAATTCCTCCATGTCCGCTAAAGTTTCATCTAGTTTTTTCAATATGCGGCCATATACAATATTCAAGTCCCATTTATAAATACGTCCTCCAAAGATTGCTAACAGGGCCATGATGAATAGTATTCCGAGTACCCAAAATACAGGTATTCCGTATATTAGATAGATTTGATGGTCACCTAATATCCTGTTAAAAGTATCCTGAAAGTCGCTTGAGAACCAAAACCCGGAAATCATGGCAAGGAAAATATAAGGATAAATATATCGGGACATTTTCATGTTAATCGAAATTTGTTCTTTCATCCAGTTATCAAAAGATTTAAGGTATAGATAACTACTTACATTTTTATCAATTTTATTTAATCCCTTAAATAATTTTTTATTGACAATAACGATTACATTGAATAATATAAACATAAGTACGCCAACAACTGGAATCTTTACAAGAAAAGAAATGACCAAAAACACAAATGAAAATACTACAAGTGCATTCAAATTTATTTTAAACATTCTTTTAAATTTATCGATGATATGTATCGACTTTTGATTGTAAAGGTTATTTAGTTTTGGAGCAACTAAAGCATCATTTTCCAAAAACCCTTCTTTCCAAATTGTTTCAATTGATTTTTCCATCCAATAATTTTTTTAATCGTTCTTTAATTCTATTAACACGTACACCAATGTTGTTTGGAGTTGTTCCAATTATTTCAGCGATTTCTTTGTTTGGTTTTTCTTCCAGATACAATAAAATCACAGCTCTGTCAACCTCTGTCAATTTTCGTATTGCATCATAGAGTAAATTAAGAGATTCGTCTGAAAAAGCATTATTATCTTCAGTCGCTTCTGCTGTCAACTCGTAATTGGAAGCATGATGCTGGCGTTTTTTTTTCTTTTTCTTAATTAAGGTCAAACATATATTCAAAGACAAACGATATATCCAGGTTGACCATTTCGAATCTCCACGAAATCTGTCTTTACTTCTCCAAATTTGTAAACAAACCTCTTGATAGTAATCTTCAAAATCCTCTTGTGTATCAGTATATGCCCTACAAATTTTTATGATTATCCCGGAATAGGGTAAAATTGATGATGTATAAAAATCGCTACTCAATAATTGTTTTTTTAAGATTAGTGGTAGAAGTTAGTCATTATTACAGGCTATTGAATATTTTTTTTGAAATCTTTATTTCAAAATATATTATATCGAACTGTCTTCAACAACTTTTCTCGCTCTGTCAATCATAGCAATAGCTTTCTCAATAGTGTGCAATTTTGTTCTAAACGATAAGATTGCTAAACGTATTACAAACTTGCCTTTAATGGTTGTAGAGCTTAAAAATATTTGTCCGTCGTTATGAATTTCTTGCATAAGCTTTTCGTTAAAAATATTTTCATCAACACTATTAGAAGGGTACCAAAAATAACTTACCGATAAATCGGGTTCTGGTCCCAATTTAAAACCAATCTCTAAAAGTCGTTCTCTAAAATAAGTGGTGAGCAATAGTTTTTCTTCCAAACAAGCTACAAAAGGGGCAATACCATGTAATTGCAAAGGCAACCACAAACGCAAACCTCTAAAATGTTTAGTAAGTTCTGGCGAAACATCAGCTGGATTTATTGGCATACTTTCGCCAACTGCGTCTTGCATATAGCTTGCTCTGTAATGATGTGAATGATATACTGAAGCTTTATCTTTTACTAAAACGACTCCTAAACCATAAGGTAAAAACAGACCTTTATGAGGATCGATAACCAGAGAATCGGCAAGTTCTATGCCTTTAAATGCTTCTTTTTTTGATTCAGTTAAAATAAAAAATCCACCATAAGCTGCATCAATATGATACCATAAGTTATTTACTTTAGCTATGTTACCAATAGTTTGCAAAGGGTCAATCGCTCCTGTATCAGTAGTTCCTGAAGAGGCAATTACCAAAAACGGATTTAAACCTTCTGCTTTGTCCATTTCAATTTTAGCCTGTAAATTTTCAGTTATAATTCTGGAGTTTTCATCCAGTTCTATATAGCGAATAATAACATCTTCTAAACCAATAATTCGCAGAGCTTTATTTATACAATGGTGTACTTGTTCACTTAAATAAATAACACTCTTCTCAATATTAGCGTTCTTTATTCCATGTTTATCACGAGCTGAAGTAAGTGCAATTAAAGTGGCAATTGATCCTCCAGAAGTTAAATTACCAATAGCAGTTTTTGGAAAACCAAAAATAGATTTCATCCAATCTATGAGTTCATTTTCCATCGTTACTGCTCCAGGAGAAGCAAAATACATTCCTGAATATTCGTTGGTAACATCCGCCAGATAATCTGCAATAGCTGAAGTGTAAATTCCACCTCCCGGAATATATCCAATATGTCCTCCAGAAGCTGGTTTTATACCTTTGGTTGCAACTTCGTCGTCATAAATTTTAAGAATTTCCTGAAGTGTTTTCTTTTTAGAAGTAATGGCAAACACATTATCCGATTCCTTTTCATCTGAATAGGCATTGGTGTCTTTCAACTCATTAATAAAACTGTTTGTGTAATTATTTACTTGTGTTATATATTGGTTACGTTGTGCTTCAGTTGGTTCTAAATCTTCAGATATATGTTGTAAATCTAAAATTTTCTGTTTAAGGTTGCTCACTTTTTAGTAGTTTTAAATAAGTCATTCTCAATACAGTTTTTCTTCATTTCGACTGCGCTCAATGTAACAGAATAACCTTTCGGAATAACAATTTATTTTTTAATTCGTTGTGCAAAATTACACAAATTGATTTGTTTTTTTGTACCTTTAAAAGGGAACTTAAATTTTTTGAGCTATGGAAACACATTATACAAAAATATACACATGTAATTTTATTTTAGTTCAGCTTATTACTACTAAACTCGAAGATATTGGGATAGTACCAATTATAAAAGATGAATTTAATACTGGTTTAAGTGCAGTTTTAGTAACAGATTATAATAGATTGCTAGACATTTACGTTCACAATGATGAACTTGAAAAAGCTATTCCAGTTGTTGAAAGTGTTAAAACCGAAATGGAAGTTCAAGCCAAAAATAATTAAACAGTTACTACATACATTTTATCACGTAGTGCTTTAATTTTTGGGTCTTGCATATACTCATCAAAAGTCGTGTAACGATCTATAATTCCATTTGGTGTTAACTCAATAACTCTATTGGCAAGAGTTTGGGCAAATTCATGGTCATGTGTAGTAAATAATACTGTGCCTTTAAAGTTTTTAAGCGAATTATTAAAGGCTGTGATACTTTCTAAATCTAAATGGTTTGTTGGCTCATTTAATAGTAAAACATTGGCACGAATCATCATCATACGCGACAACATACACCTTACTTTTTCTCCTCCTGATAACACATTGGCTGTTTTTAAAGCTTCTTCTCCACTAAATATCATTTTGCCTAAAAAGCCACGAACATAAACTTCTTCACGTTCTTCTTCAGTTGTTGCCCACTGACGTAACCAATCTACAAGTGTTAATTTATTATCGAAAAAACTACTGTTATCTAATGGTAAGTAGGATTGCGATGTGGTAATTCCCCAAGCAAATTTTCCTGAATCTGCCTTTCGATTCCCTGTTAAAATTTCATAAAAAGCGGTAGTTGCTCTTGAGTCTTTAGAATACACAACTACTTTATCACCTTTCGCGAGGTTGATATCAATTTTTTGAAATAAATAATCTCCATCCAAAGAAAAAGCTAAATTTTCGGTATTTAAAATTTGATCTCCTGCGGTTCTGTTGCGTTCAAAAATAATAGCAGGATAACGACGGCTTGATGGTTTAATGTCTGATATATTTAGCTTTTCAATCATCTTTTTTCTACTCGTTGCTTGTTTTGATTTTGCAACATTTGCAGAAAAACGTCTAATAAATTCTTCTAGCTCTTTTTTCTTGTCTTCTGCTTTTTTATTTTGTTGTGTGCGTTGTCGTGCTGCTAATTGTGAAGATTCATACCAAAATGTATAGTTACCAGAATAATGATTGATTTTAGAAAAATCGATATCAGAAATATGTGTACAAACAGCATCTAAAAAGTGCCTGTCATGCGAAACGACTATGACACAATTTTCGTAATTAGCCAGAAAATTCTCTAACCACGAAATAGTTTCATAATCCAAATCATTGGTCGGTTCATCCATAATTAGCACATCTGGATTACCAAACAAGGCTTGTGCCAACAACACCCTCACTTTTTGTTTTCCATCTAAATCTTTCATTAAGGTATAATGAAACACTTCTTTAATTCCTAAATTAGACAACAATGCTGCAGCATCACTATCGGCATTCCAACCATCCATTTCTTCAAACTTTACCTGAAGCTCTCCAATTTTCTCTGCATTTTCATCTGTATAATCGGCATAGAGTGCATCTATTTCCGATTTGATTTTAAACAAGGGTTTGTTTCCTATTATTACGGTTTCTAAAACAGGGTGCTCATCGTACAAATTATGATTTTGTTCAAGAACAGACATACGTTTTCCTGTTTCTAAATGCACATGCCCGGAAGTTGCATCATGATTTCCAGCGAGAATCTTTAAAAATGTTGATTTTCCTGAACCATTTGCACCTATAATTCCATAGCAATTACCATTATGAAATGTTGTATTTACCTCATCAAAAAGGATGCGCTTACCAAACTGAACAGATAAGTTAGAAACTGATAGCATTATTTTTTGTTTAAATTTGCCGCAAAAATAGAGAAATCAATTGGTTCAGCAAATTAAAAGTAGTCATAATAAGATTTAACAACGCATTAACAAGGCTTTTAGTATGCAAAGTATATTTTTGTACGAAATAAGTAAAATATCAAAATCTGTTTTCTTATTACTAAAATATGAAACAAATAGTAATTCTTGTATTTATTTTTACAACGCTACTTGGCTGTAACACCAAAGATAACAGTTGTGGACAAGCGTATTTTGGTGGCGAAATAATTAACCCAAATAATGATTTTTTAGTGCTTTACGACAATACTGCACTAATAGATACGCTTTATTTGGACGAGAACAATAGATTTTTTTACCAAATAGAAAGTTTAAATTCCGGGCTTTGTAGGATTGCTTATGGTGGAGAATCTCAATTCGCTATAATTGAGCCAAATGATAGCTTAATGATACGTTTAAACACTTTAGATTTTGATGAGTCTTTTGTGTATTCCGGCAGAGGCTCTAAAAAGAATAATTATTTTATCAATTTGTTTTTATCGCTCGAAAAGGAAGACAATTCTATCTACAAGTTTTCAAAATTAAAACCTGAATTATTTTTAAAAAAGCTCGATTCCATGAAAATGGAAAGTTATAATACCTTGAACACTTTTTATGAAAAATATCCTACATCAAATCTTTTTAAAAAAATAAGTAGGTTAAGTATTGATTATAATTATTATAAACGGAAAGAGGTATATCCTCTTCGACATTTTGGAATGAACACCCTTGTAAACCTGGACTCTTTACCTCAAGGATATTACAACTTTAGGAACAATATTGAATACAATGAAGAGCAATTGGCAGAGTTTTACCCATATTACTACTTTTTGTTCAATCACTTTAATAATCTGTCTTCAGAAAAATATTTTGCGGAAACCGGTAACTCTGTTCTGATTAGAACAAATATTATTTACAATTTAAATAAACTGGAATTGGTAGATAGTTTAGTGCATAGCAAAAAAATTAAAAATGTTCTTTTAAAATTTGCTGCTCGAAATTTCTTGTCCAAATCTACATCATTTGAAGATTCAGAAGCAATGTACAATTCTTATATATCTAAAAATACTGATAAAGATAATGCTGAATATATTACAGGTTTATACAACACTTTAAAAAGGTTACAACCCGGAAACATACTGCCTGAAGTGGATGTCGTTAACTATAAAAATGAGATTAGTACCATTAACAGTATTTGTGTGAAACCGTTTGTATTATATTTTTGGTCTAATACTAATAAATATTATGTTAAAAATAGTCATAGAAAGCTAAATGAATTACGAAAAAATTATTCAAATATTGATTTTATTTCAATAAATGTCAACTCTAATAATGCTTCGGTTTGGAAACGAATTTTGAAACAAAACAGCTTTGATATTGCTCAAGAATATAGGTTTAGAAATCCTCAAGTTGCAAAAAAATTATTAGCTATTGAATATATAAATAAAGTTATTGTTGTAAATAGTGATAAGACAATTGTTAATTCTAATTCAAATATGTTTGATCACAACTTTAAAAACTTACTAAACCAATTGAAATAGAAAAAGGCTACAATTAATGATTGTAACCTTTTTTAATCTTAAACAGAAATAATATCTCTAATTTCCTTTGTTATAATCTGCTAAAAAATTAGCAAGTCCAATATCTGTAAGTGGATGTTTTAATAATCCTAATATTGAACTTAAAGGTCCTGTCATAACATCAGCACCAAGCTTTGCACAGTCAATAACGTGCATTGTATGTCGCACAGAAGCTGCTAAAATTTGTGTTTGGTAGCCATAGTTATCATAAATAAGACGGATTTCTCCAATAAGGTTTAAACCATCTGTAGAAATATCGTCCAAACGCCCAATAAAAGGCGAGACATAAGTTGCACCAGCTTTTGCTGCTAATAATGCTTGTCCGGCA
>JADFSQ010000033.1:0-1250 GCA_022560715.1 Bacteroidota bacterium | reverse complement strand
GAAAACACCAAGGTCATATTTATTTTTACACCACGATCCGAAAAATATTTACAAGCCTTTACTCCGTCTTTAATCATCGGTAGTTTCACAACAATCTGCTCGTGTAATTCTGCTAAAACTTTACCTTCTTTTACCATTCCCTCATAATCTGTCGCAATAACTTCAGCGCTAACATCTCCATCAACAATATTACAAATATCTACATAGTGTTTTAAAATATTATCGTGCCCTGTAATACCTTCTTTTGCCATTAACGAAGGGTTGGTAGTAACGCCATCAAGAACACCAAGGTCTTGTGCTTCTTTTATTTGATCTAGGTTTGCTGTATCAACAAAAAATTTCATTTTAAAAAGTTTTTTTAAATTCCCTTTAATCCCGATAGCTATCGGGAGGGAATCCATTTATGTTATAGTTGTGTATAAATTTCGTGGCGAATTTACAATTTATTCTGAACTCGTTTCAGAATCTTTTCGACATAATTTCAAAAAAATTAAAGTTTATAATGATAAATCAACATTTTTTCAAAAACTTTATCAGGAAGAATCCGCTTTAAAACAATTGAAAATTTTTGGATGAATGCTCCAACTTTGTAATGTATTTTTGGTCGCCTTGTTTCAATTACTTTATAAACCATTTTGGCTATTACAATAGGGTTGTTTCCTTTGTTTACATCTTCATCAATAGCTTTTAAAACACTTCCATATTTTTCTTTATACGGCGAATCTTCTTTTACTGGAGCATGAAAACGCCCAGCAGCAATATTTGTAGCAAAGTCTCCAGGCGCAATGTTTGTCATCTGGATATTAAAATCTTTTATTTCCAATCTAAATGTTTCTGTAATAAGTTCTAATGCTCCTTTACATGCAGTATAAATACCACGATAAGGCAATCCCATATAACCAGCAATCGAAGTTATATTAATAATTAATCCGGAATTTTGTTGTCGCATATGTGGCAGCACAGCTTTTATTACGTTAATGGGTCCGAAAAAATTAGTTTCAAAGTTTCGTTTAATCTCTTCATCAGGAATTTCTTCAATAGGTCCCGTTATTCCTACTCCGGCATTGTTTATAACAACATCAATTCTACCTTCAGCATCTAAAACTGTTTGAATACAACTTGAAATACTATCTTTTTTAGTAACATCTAAAGCTATTATTGGAAATTTACTATCGCTATAATTTTGTGGGTTTCTACTCGTACCAAAAACGGTCATTCCCTTTCGTGTAAGATATTCGCCTATGGCTTTT
>JADFSQ010000417.1 GCA_022560715.1 Bacteroidota bacterium | reverse complement strand
ATATAATGAAATATATCAGTCCATATACTGTTGTGTTGTCCTATAATTTAGAACCTGTTTACGGTATTGTTTTAGCTATCATTTTATTCCCTGAAAAAGAAAAAATGAGTATCGAATTCTATATTGGAGCAGCCATTATAGTTAGCACAGTAATTCTAAACGGAATACTAAAAAATTCAATTAAATCTTAAGTTCAATTAGTAAGTGCAACAATTAGGCTACTAATTGTTGCACTTGTAACTTGAACCTACGTTGTACAGGTACAAGAATAAATATTGATTCTAAACTCAAAAAATACTACCTTTGTTTATCGGACGATATAGTTTATCCTGTGCTCTTCCGATAGCTATCGGAATTGATTGAGTATAAAACAAAACCATATCTTATCCAATAAACAAAACCTCTACAAATTATCTAGCTAGCTACTACTCATATCTTAACTAATCGTCCTAAAGAAATCGACAAAAAGAGTTGATTTAATTGCCTATTTTACATGTCCTTTTGGTATAAATGATTAACGATTAATTGTTAATACAAAAAGTATTATATTAGTTCGACAGAGAGATATGGAACAAACAAAACTCATTGCTAACCGATTCAGGGAAGTCATTTTAAATGGGGTATGGATTGCCAATACAAATTATAAGGATCAACTATCAAACTTAACTTGGAAACAAGCTACAAGTAAAATAGTAACTTTAAACACCATAGCTGCGCTTACCTTTCATATTAATTATTATATAGCTGGAATATTGAATGTTTTTGAAGGTGGCTTGCTGGAAATTAGAGACAAATATAGTTTTGATGCTCCTCCAATTCATTCACAAAAAGATTGGGAAGAACTATTGAATACTTTGTGGAATAACGCAGACAAATTAGCAAGTATGGTTGAGCAAATACCTGATAAAAAACTGGATGAAGTGTTTATTGATATTAAATATGGAAATTACCAAAGAAATATTGAAGCACTGATTGAACACAGCTACTATCATTTAGGGCAAATTACTTTAATCAAGAAACTGATAATAAAAACAGAAAAGTAATATAAAAATATCCACTTTAGTGCACTTTAAATACTTTTAACTTTAGGCACTAAATATATCTACAAATTATCTAGCTGGTTACTACTCTTATCTTCGCTAATCGTCCAAAAGAAACCGACAAAAAAGAATTGATCTGCCGCTGGACGTAAAGCGCGTCTTGCAAAATTACCATTCATATCTGGCGCATTTGCATATTGATAACCATTAATATTTTTAAAACCAAAAACATTGTTTATCGAAAAATATAATATTTTTTGCTGGCTAATTAAGTACGCCCAATTTAAACTCAAACTGTTATACGATTTCGTTTTCTGGTTTAAAAAACCTGTTTCATTTGGATTGGTATATGTTCTACCAGACGCAAAGGCATAACTAAATCCAACCTGACTTTTCCAATCGCTAATCCAATACTTTCCCACAACAGACAAGTTGTGTGTATTCGCAAAATTAGGTTGCGCTTCTATTGGGTAGTTTCTGTAATTTCGTTTGGTATCGAGATACGAGTAGCTTATCCAATAATCGGTATTTTTTATACTTTTATTATCTCTCCAAAACACATCTAATCCTTTAGCAAAACCATAACCTGTACTGTTATAGTTGCTATTAAATCTTGTGGTCCCGATAGCTATCGGGACAGTATCGTATTTTACCAAGTTGTTATAATCTTTATAATAGGCTTCGACCCTAAAAATCTTGCCTTCACTATTAACTTGATAGTTTAAAATATAATGCGAAGTGTTTTGTGGTTTTAATTCCTGATTGAACTTTAAAATATTGCTGGTAGGATTCTGATAAAAATCGCCATAAGCAAAAGACACCTGACCTTTAGCCGATGTTTTATAAGCAATAGACAGTCTTGGAGCTATTGAAAAATCATTAAATATCTCACTGTATTCTGCTCGTACTCCAGCCTTTAGAGCTAACTTTTTAGAGAAGAAAATATCAGCTTCGGTAAATGCTGCACTTATATTATTGTTATAACCAAAACTTACTGGAGCAATTGCTGTATTGGAAAAATCTTCATTAAAATCGGTAGTAAAATATTCTACTCCAAAATTGAGTTTAAATCGGCTGCTAAAACGACGTTTAAATTTCAGTTTTGCGTGTATGGAGTTTTCGGTATCTTCAA
>JADFSQ010000416.1 GCA_022560715.1 Bacteroidota bacterium | reverse complement strand
AAAATTATAATAGAGATAAAAAACGCGTAAAAGAAGTAATAGCATTTGTAAAACAAAATGGCGGATTAGACTATGCTGTAAATAAAATGAAGATATACCAAACCGAAGCTTTAAAAATGTTGCAACACTATCCAGATTCAGAATATAGAAGGTCTCTCGTACTTATGGTTAACTATGTCATTGAGCGTAAGAAATAAAATATCATTCCTGTTTTGATAGTTTTCAGAATCCAATAATCAAACTATTTTCTATGCTTTCTCAATCATTTTTATATTTGCGTTTAAAGAGTAACACCTTAACAACAAACGGCTTAACATTTTTTTTAAAACTTCAGGCAACCTTTTGCATAATTGTTGCGTCTTTATAAATAGAAGATTAAGTGAAAAATCTATTGAAAGTCATTCAACTGTACAAAAACGAAGTGCAGCTTATTAAAAAAGCAGTACGAAACCATCGTGAAGCACAACGTATGTTGTATGATTTGCATGCGCCAAAAATGTTAAGTGTGTGCCGATATTATATAAGCGATGTACAACATGCCGAAGATATAATGCTTAATGGTTTTTTTAAAGTGTTTACCAAATTAAAAGATTTTAAAAATGAAGGCAGTTTCGAAGGTTGGATACGTCGTATTATGATAAGAGAATCCATTTCATTTTTACGCAAACAAAAAAAAGTAGAGTTTTTAACAGATGAGATTGAGGTTTATGATGTGTTTACTAATAACATTAAAACCGAAATGGAAGTTGAAGAAATTCAGTTGTTAATTGACAATCTTTCTGAAGGCTACCGAATTGTATTTGTAATGTATGCCATTGAAGGATATAAACATAGTGAAATAGCAGAGGTGTTAAGCATAACCGAAGGTACATCAAAATCTCAACTATTTAAAGCACGCAAAGTATTACAACAACAGTTAAACATATTAAATAAAACGAGCAATGTCACCAATTAAATTTGAAAATGACTTAAAAGAAAAGTTAGAAAAACGCAGAGTGCAACCAAGTGTTCATGCTTGGGAAACACTACAAAAACGATTAGATGCAAACGAAAGTAAAAAATCTCATAGAAGCTTTTGGAGGTTAGCTATTGCAGCAAGTTTTGTGGGGATTTTAATTGTGAGTTCCATATTTTTCAATAAAAGCCAAAGTGAAACTATTGAACCAGAATTAGTTGATACTGAAGAACAACAAATACCAAAAGCAAATACCAAAGTTGTTGTGCCAATTGAAAAAGAAACTGAATTAGTAGCTGGAAAGCCTAAAACTGAAAAGGATAATCCAGAAACCAAAACGCAATTAACTAAAGATATATCTGAGCCAAAATATCGGCTACAACAAAAGCAAAAAGCACTTACTAAACGAAATAATAAAACTACCGTAGCACAAACTGAAGTTAAGATTAATACAAAGGAGAGTGTTAGTAAACCAATTGAAAAATTGAGCTATGAAGATATAAAAATTCTGGAAGTTGTTGCGCAAGTGCAAGAACTTAAAAAAGCCAATAATACAGTTAGCGATGCCGAAATAAATGCGTTGTTAAACCAGGCTCAAAAGGAAATAGCTTTAAACAAGTTATACAATAAAATCACCAAAAAAGTAGATGCTAATGCATTGCTTCAAGATGTTGAGGCAGATTTAGAGCAATCGTTTAGAGATCGTGCTTTTAAAGCAATTAAATCGGGTTACAATTACTTAAAAACAGCAGTAGCTGAACGTGATAATTAATAATAATCATCCTTCCCTTTTGAAGGGAAGGTGTCCGAAGGACGGAAGGGTTATTTCATCAATTAAAATCAATAAAAAACGAACAGTTATGCAAACAATCACCAAGTATTTAGTATTAATCATTTTAGGGTTTTGTGTCATACAGGCTAATGCACAAGACTCAATTCAAAGTAATAAAAACACTTACAAAATTGAAAACCTTAAAAAAGTAAAAGAGAAAGTTAAAACTGAAGAGCGTGAACTTTTAAAAGCCGAAGTCGAAGCCATTAATCAACGTTTGGACAATGATGAAATTTCACAAACTGAAGCAAAACGTTTAAAGAAAGAAGTTGCTAAAAAACACGCTTTAAATATTGAAAATCGTATAGCGATTATTGATAATAATATTGCGCTTTTAAAGCGTAATGATTATAAATCTGAACCAGAAAAAAAAAATATAGTTGGA
>JADFSQ010000415.1 GCA_022560715.1 Bacteroidota bacterium | reverse complement strand
AGCAAAATCAAAGATTAGAGAAGCAAATTCTAAATTACAATTAGATCAAACCAAGTTAACTTTAGAATCGAACATACAACGTGCGTTTACCGATGCTCAAGCAGCACTTAAAGCATATACTGCTTCACAAAAATCATTAGAGTCACAAGAATTGGCATTCAATAATTCGCAGGAGCGTTATACACTTGGAGCTATGAATTCGTTTGAGTTAGAACAAGCAAGAATTAGATTAATAAATGCAGAATCATCTTTAATAAATGCGAAATACGATTTTGTTTTTAAAACAAAAGTGTTAGACTTTTACCTTGGTAAAACAATTACTCTATAACAATTGGCTTTGAACCCATCATGAGTTATTTTTGCAGTCTATAATAATAAAAGATGAGTTCATTTATTTTAAATATAGAAACAAGTACAACTAATTGTTCAGTCTCTCTTTCAAAAGAAGGGGAGACTTTTGTTTTAAAAGAAGATTATAATAATAATTACTCTCATGCTGAAAGACTTCATATTTATATAGATGAAGTTTTAAAAGAAGTTAATCTTAAGGGTTCAAATCTTGATGCTATAGCTATTAGTAAAGGTCCTGGTTCTTATACAGGATTACGTATTGGTGTTTCGGCAGCAAAAGGCTTGTGTTATGCTTTAGACATACCTTTAATTTCTGTTGCTACTTTAGAAGGGTTAGCGCAGCAAATTAAAATTGAAGATGGTGTTATTGTTCCAATGTTAGATGCCAGACGTATGGAAGTGTATTCAGCAGTATTTAATTCAGAATACATGCAAATACGAGACACACAAGCACAAATTTTAGACACAGCTTCTTTTAATGAATATTTAGAAAAAGGAAAAGTTTACTTTATAGGCAGTGGTGTTGAAAAAACGAAAACCTTAATCACACATCCTAATGCTATTTTTGTTGAAAACAAATTACCTTCAGCCAATGAGATGAGTAAACTTGCATTTGATAAGTACAAAAAAAACGACATCGAAGACATCGCTTATTTTGAACCTTATTATTTAAAAGATTTTATTGCTCTAAAATCTAAAATCTAAAATCTAAAATCTAAAATCTAAAATCTAAAACCTAAATTTATTTGTTTATCTGAACTCTGTGTGGATAAGGAATTTCTATTCCGGCAGTATCTAATGCTTCTTTTACTTGTTCGGTAACACCAAAGTAAACAGCCCAATAATCATCTGTATTACACCATGGTCTTACCGCAAAATTTATTGAACTATCTGCCAATTCGGAAACATTAACTGTTGGAGCAGGATCTTGTAACACTAAAGGGTGAGAAGTCAAGACATTTAACAACACCTCTTTGGCCTTTTTTATATCAGAGTCGTAACCAAACCAAATACTAAATTCACACGACGTGTACCTTCGGTAGTGTAGTTAACTATAGTCCCATTAGACAATGAGCCATTTGGAATTATAATTTCTTTGTTCGAAAGACCAGTTAATTTAGTAGTAAAAATTTCAATTTCTTTAACAACACCCATTTCCCCTTGTGCTTCAATAAGATCTCCTATTTTGAATGGTTTAAATACCATAATTAAAACACCTCCCGCAAAATTACTCAGTGATCCCTGTAATGCGAATCCAACGGCTAAACCGGCAGCTGCTAAAATAGCAGCAAAAGACGTGGTTTCTATTCCTAATTTAGAGATAACAACAACAAATAATAAAATTTTAAGAGTCCAACCTACAAGGTTTGATAAAAACTTCTGCAGTGTTATTTCAACGCCACTATTTTTCATTAATTTTCTTGAAAGTTTGGTAACAATGCGGATTAGAAAAAGCCCAATAATTAAAATTGCTAACGCAGTTAATATTTGTGGTGAAAAATTTAAAATAAGAGTCCAAAGTTTTTCAATATATTCCATAATCATTATAGTTTTAAATTAGTATCGAATGATTTTTTAACTAAAAATAACAAGAAGTATTGCTATAATAGCCGGTATAGCCTGAATATAAAATAACCTTATCTTCTTGGTTGAATAAGATCCATAAATTCCCGCAATAGTCACACAACTTAAAAAGAAAGTTGCAATATCAGTATTCTTTGAGATAATCGACCATATTAATCCAGCAGCTAAAAAACCATTATATAATCCTTGATTAGCGGCAAGAACTCTAGTGTCTTGAGCAAATTCTGCAGATTTTAAACCAAATGTTTTTATGCCTTTTGGT
>JADFSQ010000414.1 GCA_022560715.1 Bacteroidota bacterium | reverse complement strand
CATTTAATAGCAGTGATGAAAATGGGTCGACTACATTTGATGATTTTAGAAGCAATAGATTAGTGATTGCTCGACGACTTGCACAAAATGCTGGAGTAGATTTTTCTAATCCAAATAATTTTGAAGATGGAGATTTAAACGGTTTCCCTTTAGGATATGGAAAAACAAATCAGGCAGTATTGTTGCCAGCATTTTTAGCAGCATATTCTGGTAAAGGTGCCAGTAAAGTTGATTTAAGGGCATTTAGAGATGTGCCAATACCTAATTGGACTTTAAAATACACAGGATTTATGAAGTTTAAATGGTTTAAAAAACATTTTAAACGCTTTTCTTTAACTCATGGCTATCAATCTACTTACACAATAAATCAGTTTAGAACAAATCTGGATTACAATGCTGCAGATCAAAGTTTAGATTACACAGCCCAAGATCCAAATGTTTTTGACCAATCTGGTAATTATAAAAACGAAACTTTGTTTACCAATATTAATCTAATGGAACAATTCAGTCCATTGATAAAGATTGATTTTGAAATGAAAAACTCTCTTAAAATACTGGCCGAAATTAGAAAAGATCGTATATTATCGTTAAGTTTCGACAATAATTTAATGACCGAAATTCAAGGCAACGAATATATTATTGGTTTGGGTTATAGAATAAAAGATGTAAAAATAAGATCGCAAATCGCAGGACCAAAACAAATTGTAAAAAGCGATTTGAATATGAAAGCTGACATTTCAGTTCGAGAGAATAAGACCATTATAAGATATTTGGATGTGGACAATAATCAGGTAACTTCAGGACAAACCATTTGGAGCTTTAAATATTCGGCAGATTATGCCTTTAGTAAAGCCTTAACGGCAATTTTCTATTTTGATTATTCGTTTTCAGAATATGCAATATCAACCGCTTTCCCACAAACAACAATTCGTTCGGGAATTACAATACGTTATAATTTCGGAAATTAACAACAAATACTAATTACAGTAAAAAATTACATTATGAACATTCCATCAGAATTAAAATACACGAAAGATCACGAATGGATAAAAATTGAAGGTGATACGATTACAATAGGAATTACCGATTTTGCGCAAAGCGAACTCGGAGATATTGTTTATGTTGAAGTAGAAACTTTAGACGAAACTTTAGAGATTGAAGAAGTTTTCGGTACTGTAGAAGCGGTAAAAACAGTTTCAGATTTATTTTTACCAGTTACAGGAGAGATTATAGAATTTAATGAATCTTTGGAAGACGAACCAGAAAAAGTAAATAACGATCCTTACGGAGAAGGCTGGATGATTAAAGTAAAATGCTCTGACGTTTCTCAATTAGACGATTTACTTTCAGCCGAAGACTATAAAACCATTATAAGTGCCTAAAAAAATAGTGTTGATACTAGCAATTGGTTATACCATAGTTTTAGCAATTGTTAGTCTAATGGCTATAACCTCACCATTAAATATAGGAACTAACTACGACGATAAGATTTTTCATATTTTTGCTTATGGAATACTTTTCATACTATGGTATTTTGCGCTACTTCGTTTAAAAACAGCAATGCCAATTTTTAAAGCAGTACTGTTTTCTGTTATTTATGGTATAATTATTGAAGTATTACAAGGACAGTTTACAATTGTAAGAAAGTTAGATATATTAGATGTTCTTGCAAACTGTATTGGTGTAATGATTGCTTCATTTTTTATTATTATAAGAAACAGAACAATCGTTAAAAATTTATAATCCCTTGCTTTTTTAGCAAATTATTGGTTATTTTACAAATCTCGAAAACACAAAACAAATTATGGAACTTAAAAAAAATCCAAAAGCAGACGTAAGACGAAATGGATCCATCTATTTTGCAGTAGGTTTACTGTTAATGTTGGTAGTTACCTATTATACTATTAACTACAAATCCTACGACAAGAGCGATATAGATATAGGGTTAGTAAGTAATGAAATGGATGATGAAGATGATATGATTATTACAGAGCAAATTAAAACACCTCCTCCGCCTCCTCCGCCTCCAGCAGCGCCTGAAGTAATTGAAATTGTAGAAGATGAAGAAGAGATAGAAGAAACTGTAATAGAATCTACTGAAACCGATCAAGAAGACGAAATAATGGAAGTAGAAGATATAGAAGTAGAAGAAGTAAATGAAGATATAGAAGTCACTTTTGAAGTTAACAATAATGTTCCTGTT
>JADFSQ010000413.1 GCA_022560715.1 Bacteroidota bacterium | reverse complement strand
GCTAAAATATGCTCCATAAGGGCAACCTCGCATACACCTGTTTCTATATTGGCATGTACTTCTTCCCAATCCGGGTTTTGTACCTTCTGTTATATGGGCTGTTCTTCCTATAGTTAAAAGCCTGTCGTCAAAATTTTCTGAAATAGAATTTTTTAAGTGTTCTTCCACGCAGTTGAGATTCATGGGTTTCAGCAGTTTCTGATCTGGAAGTTGTTTTAAGCCCAGATTTTCACCGCTAACACCAATAAACTCTTCAACGTAATCGTACCAAGGCTCAATGTCTTTGTATCTAACTGGCCAATCCACGGCAATACCTTCTTCTTTATTAGCTTTAAAATCAATATCACTCAATCGATAACTTTGCCTTCCCCAGGTTAAAGAGCGACCACCAACATGGTATCCTCTTATCCAATCAAAACGGCGATCTTCATTATAAGGATGCTTTAAATCATCTACAAAAAAATGTTGATGTGCTTCAGAAGTAACATAACCCGTTCGATGCTGTTTTGGTTTTCGCTCTTTCGTTTCTCGAGAGGCTGCTCCTCCATTGGGCAAATCCCAAGGATCGAGATTTGCGGTATGATAATCTTTAATATGCTCTATCATTCTTCCGCGTTCCAGCACCAAAGTTTTTAAACCATTTTCACAGAGTTCTTTGGCAGCCCAGCCTCCGGAAATTCCAGTGCCAACTACAATAGCATCGTATTCTTTTTCGATAGAATTTAAATTGTTAATGCTCATTCTTATTTAGATTGTAAAATTAAAATGATAAATTAAATGTACAGATAATTATACATTCCTTGCCAAATTAATTAATTTGCAGATTAATAATGTTCAATTTTTTTCAGTGAAGATAAATATACAAAAAATAGAACCTTTTGAGGCAGATGGGATTGTTTATCATGCCGACACTTGTATTCCTCTTGTAGATGCAGTAGAAAGAAAGAAATTGAAATTTAAAGCTTTGGCGAGATATACCTATCCGGGAGATCGCTTAACCGATGATACTATTGGCTTAAATAGTGTTGGTTACTGGGATGCTAATGAGCCACAAGACTGGGGTTTGGATTGGCATAGAAATGAGGGAATTGAAATTCATTTTCTGGAGTCTGGTACGATGCCTTATTCACAAGGGAATATGGAAATGGAATTACTTCCAAATTATTTAACTATTACAAGACCTTGGGAAGTACATAAAGTTGGAAATCCAGAAATAGGAATGGGTAAATTTTATTGGGTAATTCTTGATTTAGGTGTGCGGCGACCACATCAAAAATGGGTATGGCCCGATTGGATTATGTTAGCGCCAAAAGATATTCAAAGATTAACAACGATATTAAGACAGAATGATAAAATCCTTTGGAAGACTGATAAACTAATAAGAGACTGTTTTCAAAGAATTGGCAGGGCTGTGGACACCGACGAAAACGGAAGTAATTCTTCAAGAATTAGATTGCTTATAAATTACTTATTGATTTTGCTTTTAGATTTGTTCAATTCTGAAAATGTAGAACTTAATGAACAACTTACAGATAGTTCTCGTAGCGTAAAGCTATTTTTAAAAGAATTAGAGAAAAACCTTTCTGAAGACTGGACAATAGAAGAAATGGCAAAATCTGCTGGTGTTGGGTTAACCAGATTTACTTACCACTGTAAGCGATTGACAAATTTAACACCAATGCGGTATTTGATGATGAAACGCTTGGAATTATCGAAAACCATTTTAATAGAAAACGAGTTTTTAAATATAGCCGAAGTTGCCTTTAGTTGTGGGTTTTCGACCAGCCAGTATTTTTCTACAGTATTTAAAAAACAGGAAAAGTGTACACCTTTAGAATATCGACAAAAAAATTTGGTAATCGCTTAATTTCATAAACAGAGTAGGTAGCTTAAAATAATGTTTAAGTTTGAATTGAAATCACAGTATTCTGTTTAAATTCTTTCAGTGAATAAAAATAAACACGATTCGTTGTTTGATTTTTTACTTTCACGTTGAATATAATTTACTTTAATTCAGAATTATATGAAAAAATTCATAATAAAAGCTACAAAAGTAAGTTTGATACTTTTTTTATTAAGTTTTTTGGCATGTGGAAATGTTAAAAAAAAAGAGAAGTTAACTGAAATTGATATTACACAATCTGAACCATTTTTTAAATTATCTTTAGCAAAATGGTCTTTCAATAGATTAATTCAAAGTGAAGA
>JADFSQ010000412.1 GCA_022560715.1 Bacteroidota bacterium | reverse complement strand
AACACAATACCACACCAAGTGGTCCTCGACGAATGTGCGCATAAACACCAGAATTTTTTTCAAACTTTGCAGAGTCTCTATCAATTTGTTTGTAGTCTTCAATAGTATCGTATATATAATCTACAGTCCTGTCAAATTCTTTTTCTGAATCTGGTAAATTTTTACCTATTTCCCACATTAGCAATTTTACTACTTCATTACGTTTGGTTTTCATTTGCTCTACAAAGGTCTCCATGCAGGCAATCCTATCTACAACTTTCATTGTTGGCCATAAGCCTTGTCCTTTTCCATAAGCTAAACATGCCGAATCTAAAGCTTCCAAAGCTTCTGTTTTTCCCAATTGTGGTATACTTCCTAATAATGTTGGTTTATATTCTTTAGTTGAAGAAATAGTAGAATACACTTCAACCGTTTCTCCTGTCCAAGGTTTTAATTCTCCCGAAACCAAATATGTGTTTTGGTGTAATAACGAAGTGATTTTATATGCTTGAGGAATTTCTACTTTAGATGTAGTTGTACTCATAATTTATCTTTGTTAATTCAGGATTAAATAATTTACACAAAACTAAAAATTGAATCAAATGGGAAAGGAAATTCTCAATTTTAGGCTAAAACAGGATTCTCCTTTGTTTCTGTTTTAATTATTTTCATTGCAGTCATAGCACTTCGTAAAGTTTTTCCAATAGTTTCAACTGGATGTTGTCTAATTATTTCATTCACTTTTATAAGTTCTACATTATCTACTGCATTTGATGTATTAAATGGTTTCCCAATAACATTTGTTTTAACTTTTTTCATAAAGTCAACCAATAAAGGTTTACAAGCATGGTCGAATAAATAACAGCCATATTCTGCAGTATCTGAAATAATTTTATTCATTTCGAATAGTTTCTTCCTTGCAACAGTATTTGCTATTAATGGTAATTCGTGAAGTGATTCATAATACGCAGATGAAGCAACTATGCCTGAAGCTAACATCGTTTCGTAGGCTAATTCCACTCCAGCCCTCACAAAAGCAATCATGAGTACACCGTTATCGAAATATTCTTGTTCTGTAATATGATTTGTTGTAGCTGT
This sequence comes from Bacteroidota bacterium, assembly GCA_022560715.1. Classification (GTDB taxonomy): domain Bacteria; phylum Bacteroidota; class Bacteroidia; order Flavobacteriales; family Flavobacteriaceae; genus PRS1. The sequence continues at coordinate 1,132 of JADFSQ010000412.1, read as the reverse complement.
AGTTTTTTCGAAAGCAGTTTCGCCAGTTTCAGCTCTCCATTTTAATAAATTTACATCATCGTTTGCCCAATCTTCCATCATAGTTTGCGAAAAATGCCCAGACATAATATCGTCCATGTGCTTTTGGTATAAAGGTTTCAAAATTGTTTTTAATTCTTCCGATAATTCGAACGCTTTAATTTTTGCCGGATTAGATAAACGATCCATCATATTGGTAATTCCACCATGTTTTAAGGCTTCAGTAATGGTTTCCCAACCAAACTGAACTAATTTTGCAGCATAATTAGTATCAATACCTTCGTCAACCATTTTATCGAAACATAAAATTGAAGCCGTTTGCAACACACCACAAAGTATAGTTTGTTCTCCCATCAAATCACTTTTTACTTCGGCAACAAACGACGATTCTAAAACACCTGCTTTATGTCCTCCGGTTGCAACAGCATAGGCTTTTGCTTGAGCCCAAGCTTTTCCTTCAGGATCATTTTCCGGATGTACCGCTATAAGTGTTGGCACTCCAAATCCGCGTTTATATTCTTCGCGCACTTCGGTTCCTGGACATTTGGGAGCCACCATAATAACAGTAAGGTCTTTACGTATTTGTTTCCCTTCTTCTACAATATTAAATCCATGAGAATACGATAAGGTTGCACCTTGTTTCATTAAAGGCATAATGGCATCAACAACACTCGAATGTTGTTTATCCGGAGTTAAATTCAACACTAAATCTGCTTGCGGAATTAGTTCTTCATAAGTACCTACATTAAACTCGTTTTGAGTTGCGTTTTTGTAGGATTGACGTTGCTCTGTAATGGCTGCTTGGCGTAATGCATAAGAAATATCTAACCCAGAATCTCTCATGTTCAAGCCTTGATTTAAACCTTGTGCACCACAACCAACAATTACAATCTTTTTGTTCTTTAAAACTTCTACACCATCAACAAACTCTGATGTCTCCATAAATCTGCACTTCGATAGCTGATCTAATTGTTGTCCTAACGATAGTGTATTAAAATAATTTGCCATTTTTTTCCTTTATTAATTTTTGTATAGACTTATTGATACCGCTTATATCTTTAATATCGCACATATTTTTCTGCTTTGCAATGGATAGCTTTTCTAAAAAGTATTT
>JADFSQ010000032.1 GCA_022560715.1 Bacteroidota bacterium | reverse complement strand
CAAATATGTACCTTAATTTAGACGATGTAAATAATTTTACGGATAACTCCGAAGTTGTTAAAATAGCATCAAAGCTATTGTTAGTGGCTGCAATATTTCAGTTGAGTGATAGTATTCAAGTTACTGTTTTAGGAGCGTTGCGTGGCTTACAAGATGTAAAAATACCAACCTTAATCACTTTCATTGCCTATTGGCTCATTGGTTTCCCAATAAGTTATTTTTTAGGTAAAGAAGAAGCCTATGCCAGTTTTGGTATATGGATAGGCTTATTAGTCGGACTTACATCAGCAGCAATTATGTTGTATATTCGATTTAATTATTTAACAAAAAAATTAATTTCTAAAAGTTGTAAGTTATGAGTTTCTTAAGTATTTAAAGTTGGAATAAATTTTGATTAATATGACTAATAAGGAATTTGCAAAGAAGTTAGAGGCTAGAACTATTAAGTTTGCCATTGAAATTATAAATTTATCAGCTGGTTTGCCAAAAACACCAGAAGCTTTGGTTTTAAGAAATCAAATTACAAAATCTGGGACAAGTATTGGAGCGAACTATAGAGAAGCAAATAGGTCAAGAAGTGAGAAGGATTTTAAAAATAAAATTTGTATCAGTTTAGCAGAAGCTAGTGAAACAGATTATTGGTTAGAAATAATTGATACCATTAAAATATCTAATAATAAAAAATTAACCGATTTAAGAAAAGAAGCAAAAGAACTTTTAGCAATTTTCACTTCTATTGTAAATAAATTATAGAACTTTGAGTCTTTATGCATTTATAACTTTAGACACTTACAACTTAACTTTTACAACTTTAGACATTTAAAACTTTAGAGCACTTATAACTTTAGAACACTTATAACTTTTAAATTTTAATATGAACCTTCCAAAATTTATACTTGGCGATAATACTGATTTACCAAATGCTATTTTTGTAATACATACTGAATTCCCTCGATTTATTATTAACCTTGAGAATGATGAGATAGAATGGTTAGAAGAGTTTGATGAATATGATGAAAACCAATTATTAAGCGAAACAGAAAATGTTATTAAAGAAGCCTCTTTATTTTATGATAGGGAAGTTTCCAGATACGATGAATAATTAAAATATATGTTCGACCAAATCCTGCAATACGATAAAGAGCTTTTCTTATTTTTAAATAATTTAGGAATGACAGCTTGGGATAATTTTTGGTTGGTGGTTACCAATAAACTCACCTTTATTCCAATGTATGTCATATTACTTTATCTCATTTACAGGAAGCTTGGATTAAAATCAATGTTATTGCTACTATTGGTTATAGCAGCAATGATAACCTTTACCGACCAAATCACTAATCTTTTTAAACACGGTTTTGAACGCTTGCGACCTTGTAGAGAAGATGGTGTAAAGGAGTTTATGCGTTTTATTGCACCTCGTTGTGGTAAATATGGTTTTTTCTCCGGGCACTCTTCTAATACAATGGCTGTTGCCGTTTTTACGGGTTTGTTATTAAAGCCTTACTATAAAAAATTAATCTTTCTTTTATTATTTTGGAGCGCTTCGGTTGCATATAGCAGAATATATGTAGGTGTACATTATCCTTTAGATATTATTTGCGGAATGTCCTTTGGAGCAATTGCAGGTTTTGGGTTTTATAAACTTCAGAAGTATTTAAGGCAGCGTTTTATTTCTTAGTTAACACATAATAATAACTCACTAATCTTTTTTTATGCTTTTTTGAGTTGGAAACAGAACGGTTTAAATCGAAAGTGTCAAATTGTACTATGGTATAATTTTCTTTAAGCACTTGAGTGTCAGTAGTACTAAAACCATTAACAAGTATTCCAAATCTGTTTTCTTTAGGAAAGTTATATGTTGAATCGTTAATTTTTATTTGTGGAATTTTATCACCAAAATCCCAAATCATTTCTGGAGAAACAGGACCAAAACTATAGATTTTAATATTTTCTTTTTTAGCCTTTGCTTTTAATTCTGAAATACTTTTATAAGTATCACTTTGTAATCCTTTTGAAAGTGGTAAAACAAATACAAAGACACTGATTATAAAACCGATAGTTAAGTAAAAAACGGTCTTAATATTTTTCCGTTTCAACTGAAAAATGATACCAATACCAATATTTAGCATTACAAATGAAGCTATAGTAAATAAAGCCCAATTTACATTTGTGTTGTCTTTTAAGAACACATATCCAGCTATGGGAAATCCAATTCCAATAAGAGCGATTAAACCAAAACTAAAATACACAGGAAATGTTTCTCTTTTGTCTTTCAAATCTTTAAATCGTCTGATAAGATATTCAATATAAAACCCAGTATTTATAGCCAAAGGAATTAAAACTGGCATTAAATAACGTGACTTCTTTTCAGGAATTATAGATAGTAAAATAACAGCAAAAATAGTCCAATAAAAACTAAATCTATAAGCCTTTAAGTTGCTTACACGAGATTTCATATAAGGGTAAAGTAAACTTATAAAAGCTGGGATTGTCCAAATTCCGCTTTGCGTAAAAAAGCTCCAGTAATAATAAAACGGTCTTACATTGTAACTTCCCCAATTTCCGGTTTCCTTGTGTGCAATGCTTAAAAAAGTTTCTGCATCTTCTAATCTCACATATAAAAACCACCAACCACCAACTAAAAACATGAGTATTAAAATCGAAAATACAGAAAAGAGTTTTGCTCTAAAATGCTTGTATTTATAGGTTATTCCATACGAAATTAAAAAGGGGAGCAATAAGGCATAAAAGGAAACAGGTCCTTTACTCATCATAGAAAAACCAATGAAAAATCCTGCAAATAACGTATGTTGCCAATAGTGTTTTTGTTTTTCGAAAAGCTGAAACAAATGAAAAATAGCAATACACATAAATCCATGAGCAAAAATATCCCAAGGTGCTTCAATTATAATCCCTATAACATAAAATGAAGTAATTGTGATCAGCCCATTTATTAAACTGTGCGTTTTATCTTTTAATAATTTGTTGCTTAATAAATAGGAGAAAACCCCAATAATCATTACCATAATTATTCCGGGAAAGCGCAAGGCAAGTATATTTTTTATTCCAAATAGTAATCCATAAAGTGCTGTAAACCATGTTGGTAATGGAGGTTTTTGGTAACGTGCTTCACCATTCATTGTTGTTAATAACCAATTGCCATCGGTAATCATTTCTCTGGCTGTAATAAAATTTCGAGCTTCCATGATGCTCACATTCAAAACATCAATATTAAAGCTTAGCATGATTAATACTGTAGTTGCTATTGTAAGTATAGGATTGTTTTCAATTGCTTTAATCATCGTATTTATGTAGTAAAACTAAATTTCTAACGTAAATTATTGAGCCTAAAACATGACCAATTAGTAAAACCGGATCTTTTCTAAAAACAGCGTAAGTTAAAATTAAAAGTGAGCCAGCCAGACTTAATAACCAGAATCCCAAAGGCAAAACAGACTTTCCTTGTTTTTCAGAGTATAACCATTGGTACACAAATCGTAAGGTAAATACAACTTGAGAGACGATGCCAAGGACTAATAACCAAATAGGAATTGCTTCATTCTTAAATAACAATTCTACATCAATCCTGTTATTATTAAAGTAATATATAATAATAAATGTAGGTGTTAAGAATAGAAACCAACGCATTAACTTCGGAAACTTTTGCCATTCATTTTGTAATTGAAGATTCCGTATATAAATAAAATAAGTGAGCGATTGTCCTAACATAATAGCAAAATCATTTCGTAAATACCCATAAACAAATAGTAAAAATGAAGCTATTAAACTTAATGTCCAGAATAGAGTAGGAGTGGAGACTTTGCGTTGTTTTTCTGAAGTAACCCATTGAACAACTAATCTGGAAGAGAACAAAATTTGAGCAATAAACCCAATAGCATATATGATCCAATTACTCATTAACTCTTTTTAGAAATGGTGTAATTAATATACTTTTTTTTCATCCATAAATAAGCAAAGCAATCCAATAAAGGTCCTAATAAACGATTCCATAAACCAAATTTTGCTTCTCCGGCAATACGCGGAAAATGCTGTACAGGAATTTGAATAATCTTTCCTTTTTGTAATAAAATCATAGCTGGTAAAAAGCGATGTAAGCCTTTAAACATAGGAATACGTTTGGCATATTCAGTTTTTATAACTTTTAACGGACAGCCTGTATCGTCCATTCCGTCGTGAGTAAATGCTCTTCGGATGCCATTGGCAATGGTAGAGGACATATTTTTTACAACCGAATCTTTTCTATTGGCTCTTACTCCAGTCACTAAATCATATTCAGTTATATGTTCCAACAGTAAATTAAAATCTTCAGGAGCAGTCTGAAGGTCAGAATCTATATAACCCACAAATTCAGTTTCAATAGTATCAAAACCAGCTTTAATGGCAGCACTTAAGCCACGATTTTCTTCAAAAAGAATATAGTTAAAATTTTCATTTCTATTACAAATATCATCAATTAGGACTTGACTTTTATCTTTAGAACCATCATTCACAAATAAAACAGCTGTTGGTAAAGTTGCGATTTTAGTATAAGCAAGAAGTTCTTTTTCAACACGTTCCAAATTGTCTTCTTCATTATAAACAGGAACAATAATGGTGAATTTATAATCCATATACTAAAAGTTAGTTATTACAAAAATATTCTTTTTTAGTTTAACATTACAGTTTCATATTAAATATAAAAAAGATGTTAAATTGCAATAATAAATTTTAAAGTGTGAATATTTTAGTTACTGGAGTTGCGGGTTTTATTGGCTCACATGCAGCAGAACGATTACAGGATTTAGGTCATGCCGTTATTGGTGTTGATAATTTTTCTGATTATTATGATGTAAAGTTGAAAAAATTAAATGCCAAAGCAGTTGAAGACAAAGGTGTGAAAGTAATTACACTGGATTTGCGAACTTCTAATTTAAGTCAAGAGCTACCAAATAATATTAATTATATTTTTCATTTTTCGGCACAGCCGGGAATTTCTACCAGTTCTACCTTCGAAGATTATTTTAGCAATAATATAATTGCTACTAAAAACTTGATAGATTTTGCACTTAGTTGTAAAGATTTGAAACTTTTTGTTAATATAGCAACGTCATCAATTTATGGATTAGAAGCAACTTATCCTGAAGATTTTCCACCAAAACCAGCATCCTATTATGGTGTTACAAAATTAGCTGCTGAACAATTAGTACTTCAAAAAAGCAGGGAAAAGAAAATGATTTCTTGTTCTTTGAGATTATATTCCGTTATAGGACCAAGAGAACGACCAGAAAAAATGTACACAAAACTTATTGATTTAGGTTTAAAAGGAAAAGCATTCCCTCTTTTTGAAGGAAGCGAAAAACATTTGCGTAGTTTTACTTATGTTGGCGATATTGTTGATGGTATTGTGAGCGTGTTGGGTAAAGAAGCTATTGTTAATGGAGAAATAATTAATTTAGGAACAGAAGTAGAACATACTACACAAGAAGGTATCGAAGCTGTGGAAGAAGTTTTAGGTATAACCATTAAAATTAATGTTATCCCAAAACGTATAGGTGACCAATTACGTACAAAAGCAAATATAGATAAAGCAAGATTGTTGTTAAATTACAATCCCCAAACTACATTGTTGGAAAGTGTTAAGCATCAGGTAAAATGGTATAAAGAGAATTTTTTATAATTTCAACAAATATTCTGCAGCAGCAAAAGGGGTGATTTTTTGATTCTCAATGAATGTTAATTGTTTTTTTAGTTCTTTTTTAATTGTTTTATTATTGAAAAAGTTTGATTTTAACTGTTCTTCAATAGTCTGAATAAGCCAAAATTTATTTTGTTTTCTACGCTTAAATTCAAAATATTCATTTTGTTTGGTAAGTGTTTCATATTCTAAAATCATGTTCCAAACATCTGTTACGCCTTCGTTTTGCATTGCACTACAAGTAGAAACTTTTGGCATCCATTTAGAATCTTTTTCAGGATATAAGTGAAGTGCTCTGCTAAATTCAACTTTTGCGAGTCTCGCAGGTTTTATATTATCTCCATCAGCTTTATTAATAACAATGGCATCAGCCATTTCAATGATGCCACGTTTTATACCTTGCAATTCATCACCTGCACCAGCAAGTTTTAGCAATAAAAAGAAATCTACCATACTATGTACAACAGTTTCACTTTGTCCAACACCAACAGTTTCAATAATAATGGTATCAAATCCAGCAGCTTCACAAAGCGTTATAGTTTCTCTTGTTTTTCTGGCAACACCTCCTAATGAGTTCCCTGTTGCAGAAGGACGTATAAAAGCATTTTTGTCTTTTACCAAATCTTCCATTCTGGTCTTATCACCTAAAATGCTACCTTTTGTAATTGTACTGCTTGGGTCAATGGCAAGAACAGCCACTTTTTTACCTAATCTGGTAAGATGTTTTCCAAAGGCTTCAATAAAAGTGCTTTTTCCAACTCCAGGAACTCCAGTAATACCAATTCTTATGGAGTTACTTGCATGAGGTAAACAGGCTTTAATGATTGCATTGGCTTTTTTTATATGTTTTGAATTTTTGCTTTCAACTAAAGTAATGGCACGACTTAAAGCAGTTATATCGCCATTTAAAATTTCGTTTATAAGTTTTTGGGTATTTGGTTGTGCTTTTCGTTTTCCTTTTAGTTTAGAAATAGAAATGCTGTTAGTAATTTCGGGTTGAGAAACTCTTTCTTGTTTTTGGAAAGCTAATTTATGTATTTTTTTTTCTGCCACGAATTGTTCGAATATTTTTTTAAAATCTAAAATTATTTACTGCAAACTGCATACTGAACACTGCCAACTGAATACTGCCAACTTAATACTGCCAACTGTATACTTATTTAAGCGGAATAACAATTTTCACTTTATCCCAAGCCATGGTTAAAGATAGATTATCTGTAGAATTATCAAAAGCAATGGTGAATTGTTCAACACTATTAGGAATATTTTCTACAGGAACTTTAATGTTTATCACATCAAATACGTCCTCTCGCATTGTTTGCATGGCATCATTAACTCCCCAAGGATATTGTTTTGAATTAAAAATTACTTGCCAGGAATCTTTATTTGGTATCGTCCACAAGGTATATTTTCCTGCTGCTAAAGAATCGTTTCCAATTTTTAAAGCTTGGTTTGTTTTAAAAGTAGTCGCTTCGTTTGCTCCAGTACGCCAAACTTTATTGAAAGGCACTAATCCTCCAAAAATTACACGTTCTCTTTTTGAAGGTCTGTTATAAAACACTTCCAACTCCAAATCGTTAATTCTAAATTCTACGGTGTCTTTTGGGCTTAATCGTTTTTTAAACAAATCAGTATAGAAATAAGTGTATCCTAAAACTCCAATTGCAATTATTGATAGAAATAAAATAATACGTTTTAAAAACATAGTTAGAAGGTTATTTTAAATACAAAGATAAAAAAGTCATTTAAAGTTTTTAATTTTCAGTCCAAGGTAATCTCACCTATTTTTTCCGGGTTTCGCCTTGTATCAAAAACATTGGCGACTTCAATTCTATTTTTGTTCAAATTGACTCAATAAATTATTTTGTAATTTTTATGAACTAAATATCGAAATTCTTGAATTCGGTTTTTTAGAAGTTTTTCTTTTGGACCTAAATTTGGATTTTTTTCAAGTCCAATTGTTCTATCAATTATGCCATTTACCAATCTAAAAGCCACAGAAACTCCAACTTTTAATTCATGGTATTCGTAAATGTCATCAATTTTATTTTCAGCAAATCTTGTCCAATAAACCGTTAAGTTCATTTTTTGAATTTAGATTTTAAGTCTGTTGCTTTAATTACCCTATCATTTTCAGAGTCTTCAAGAGCTTGATCAATTTCTTGATTTAATTCACTGAGACTCATTGGTTTTAATTCTTTTTCATAAATTTCAGATTTCCTCTCTCTCAACAAACTCTCTAATCCACTTATAATATTCTCATTTTTCAATCGAAGGAATTCTTGCACGAACGATATTTTTCTAGCTTGTAAATCCATTTTTTACAGTTTTAATCAAAAATACAAATATTATTCTAAATCAAAATTTTTATAAGTTTTGATTTTTGCTTGATATCAACAACGCGATGTAATAAAAAAGTCTTTATTGAAACGTTAATTTGTAAAGCTTTGTTTTATTTCTTTCGAAAAAATAATTATCTTTTTGCAACATCTTAAATTATGTGTCGTCTTTAAGATGAAACCAAAATAATTGAAGTAATTTTTCAGCTGAATTTAAAATTGATTAATTTAATTTTTGAGGTTTAATTAATCCTAACCAAAACACCAAAATTGAGTACGCTAACAATAGAGATCATTGAAAAATGCAAACAGAACAATCGCAAAGCACAATTGCAATTGTATAATCAATATTGTGATGGGATGTTTGTTGTAGCTAATCGCTTTGTAAAGGACACTCATGAAGCTGAAGATATTGTTCAAGAAGCCTTTATTAAAGCATTTGCAAAACTTCATCAATATAAAGCTGAAGTGACTTTTGGTTCTTGGTTAAAACGTATCGTTATTAATAAAAGTATCGACTTACTTAAATCTAAAAAACAACAATTGTTGGAATTAGATGAAGTGCACTTAAAAGTAGTCGATTCTAGTTATGAAGACGAATGGTTAGTTGATGATGCAATTACTTTAGACGAAGTAAAAGATGCAATTAGTAAATTATCAGATAAGTACAAATATGTGGTTATGATGTTTTTAGTTGAAGGTTATGACCATCAGGAAATAGCCGAAGTATTAAATATTACAGAAGTCGCATCACGTACACAATTATCGAGAGGTAAAACAAAATTAAAAGAACTATTAACATTAGAACACAATGGCACAAGATATTAGAAAACTGTTCGAAAATGAACCAAAGGTATTTAAAGATAAAATGCCTAAAGGACATGAAGCTAAATTTTTGAAAAAGCTGGATAATGCACTTCCTGTCAAATCAAGCAATAGCAAATTTACTTTTTTAAATATTGCAGCAAGTGTAGTGTTGTTAATTGGTTTCGGCTTTGGAGCTTACCAATTTTTTGGTTCAGAAATGGAAGAACTTCCTGTAGAAACAGTAACCAGAAAGTCGTTAAGCGATATTTCTCCACAGTTTAAGAAAGTTGAAGATTATTATTTGGCAAATATCAATTTAGAATTATCTATAATGAAGGTTACACCAGAAAATAAAGAGCTTTTTGATGCATATTTAGAACAACTGGACGAATTAAATAAAGAATATACGCGCTTGGAAGATGAGCTAACGCAATCTGGACCTAATGAACAAACGATTAATGCATTAATCAATAATCTTAAATTACGTTTAAATCTTTTGTATCGCTTAAAAGAAAAATTAAGCGAATTAAATGAAACCGATTACAAATTAGAAGAAGTACAAGCGTAATTCTTAAAAAAATAAATTTTAAAAAATCAAAAATCCTGTAAAAAAATACCAACCCTATTAACGGATAAATAATCTTGTCGGGAATTATATAGTGCTTTAAATCAAAAACGAATATGGCTATTAGTGAGCTGGCAACAATTGCCAGATAAGCAAGATTCAGGAATTGAAAATTGGAGCTTGAAAATTCATTGAAAATTGAAAATTGAAAATTGAAAATTAATACAAATAAAACCCCTGTAGCTATTTCTACAATAGGATACTGAAACGAAATCGCTTTTTTACACGATCGGCACTTTCCACCCTGGAGCAAAAAACTAATTACTGGCATTAATTCATACCATGCCAAAACATGATTACATTTTGGGCAGTGCGAACGGGCATTAATTATCGATTCGCCAGTATGCAGGCGATAAATTACAGCGTTCAAAAAACTGCCGATCATCAACCCAAATATGAATATAACTAAATTAAGTATCATGTATTAAGTATTAAGTATCGAGTATCAGGCATACTTAATACTTAATACATGATACATGATACTTGATACTTGATACTACTTATTATACCACGAAAAACGCCCCGAGAAACCCGGAGCGTTTTTTACAAAATCAAACTTAATAACAGAGATTACGGCTGCACACAGAAATATCTGTTTCCATCAGGGTCAACACCGTCATTATCATCACAATTGCAGTTAAATACATCAGCGCCGTCTATATCAGTGGCTAGTGAGCTTTGCGTTGTTGATTCTATCTGGGCTCTCAAAACATAGTCCTGTCCGTCCGCAACGGCCGGCGCATCATAGGCGTATTCCACAGAACCACCTCCCGGATCTGCCGGCAATGCGGCTACATAGGTTGGCGCAAGAACAGCCAACTCGGAAGCTACAGTTCCACAGGTAAGTAGTA
>JADFSQ010000031.1 GCA_022560715.1 Bacteroidota bacterium | reverse complement strand
CCATTTGAAGACATTTTATTTGGATCGTGAGAAGTAACTATCTCCATTTCCATATCTTTTACGTTATGATTATCATAATTCCTATCTGGCACATAAACACCTCTTACACTAATTATAGCACTTGTGTCTTTTAACATTTCGGAAGTAGTTTTTAAAGTGAAAAAGATATTGCGTTCTTCGTTAGGCTGCATATTGTTAAACTCTAATACCTTAAGGTTTTTAAAACCGGATTTTGCAGTTTCGATGGTGAAAGGCAAATTGGTTTTTTCAGTAGAATCCTGAAGGATTAATTTTTCAAAAAACACATTATCCGTAGAGGCTAAAAAGGTTTGCGAATCATTAACTTCTTTAGTGTAAACAAAGTTGCTTTCTACAATTTCTTTTTCGTTATGATGTGTTCTGGTATCGGATAGTTCAAAATTATTTGCTTTATATTTTTGCTCGTTATAAAATAGGAACAGCTTACCATTGGTCATATAATTTTTAGTGTTTTTATAACTCATAATTACTACAATATTTTCGTCTGGTATTGGCTCTCTATTACGTTGTAATGTAAAACTCTCTGTCATTGAGGCTTCATCGTTATAATCTTTAGTAACAGAAGTGATAATTATTTTTTTAGGTCTTGTTGTTGGAGGTTTCCCTGTATCGTAATTATTGGTTGCCCAAAATTTTATATCGTAAGTCCCCTTGTTTTTATAAATATGTGTTGGCGATTTTTCTTTGCTATAATCACCATCTCCAAATTCCCAGTAATAAGAATAAAATGCCTTTGGAGCTCCAGCTATTTGTTCTAAAATAGGTGTTTCTGGAATAAAATTTACTTCATTATTAATAGTGTTATAAGAGATTGTCGCGGTTCTTACAAGTGTATCTTTTTGCTGTTTTTGTTGCGAAAACAGTTGAAAACAAAGAAAAAAAGAGCTAATTAGTAAAAGAGAGTTTTTCATCTGTATTTAATTTTTCTCTAAAATATAAATCCGTTTGGTATTAAACAAATATAAAAAAAAGTGGCAGTTTTTAAACCACCACTTCTCTTATAACAAAATTATAGTTTAGGTTAAGTGTTTAAGGTAAACCATTAATAATGGCTGTTATTTGAGCTTCGGTAACTACTGACGTTTCAGCAAATGTAAATGTATAAATATCGTTTGCAGCAATAGTTACTGCTTTAATTGCATATCTATAGTTTCCGTTATCTTCTGAAATGAAAATTATATGGCATTCTAATCCTATAGGAACTTGCCCATAGTGTTCGCTAAATAATTTTGTTGCATTATCGAAAGTATCTAAATTTGCTAAACCTGCATCTTCACCATCATAAGATAAATACACTGCACTATTAGTGTTGTCATAATCTTCTGGCACACCAACTAGAATGGTTGTTTTTGGTCTTGGGTCGTTGTAAAAACGGTCTACATTACTCCACCCAAAATCATTTAAAAAGGCAAAATAAGATCCTCCTTCAGCAAAAACACCACCTTGTCCTGCGCCATCTTCTTCCTCATCCCAAGTTAGGTTGTCATTTGCATCAATTCTACCTTTCCAAAGTGTCATAGCATTATCTGTTCCTCCAGTTAAATTAGAAGGGATAATAAGCTGTACCGTGCATGTGGTTTGTAATATTTGCCCATTTTGCGTGGCTTCAACAAAAAATTCTCCTCCTGAAATTAACAGTGCTTTGTCCCCATTTTGCATCATTCCCATTGTGGTTTTGTTTGTAGTAATCATGTTTCCTCTATCAAAAAGTTCAATATATTTAATATTTACTTGTCCGGTTACACCGTTACCGTTTAAAGTTAAACAGCTTCCTTGAATGGTAATTTGCACACCTTTTTCTGATGTAAATGTTGCAGAACCATCTTCGGCATTAAAGCTAAATTCTTGTGTACGTGAATCTAAAGCGTTTTGTTTTAAGTCTGCAAACTCTTGTGCAGTTGGAGCTGTAATAATAATATCTCCGTCGTCATTACTTGAACAGCTTGTAAATATCAAGGCTGTCATTAAAAGGGTTCCTAAAATTGTTTTAAAATTTTTCATAATGTTTAGTTTTAAATAATTGTTTTTACATTTTTATGCAACACTTTTTTTGGTATTACAGCCTTATATCAACATCCTTTTAAAATTGTTACCCTTTTATTTCAAAGTTTTTTTATTTTAGTTGAAAATTAAAGCGTTAATGAGCGATAAACAGCTACACGAGGATCAAAAATATATTGAAGGATTGTTAGGAAACAATTCATTTGTTATTCAGGCTATCTATAACAAATTTGCTCCTAAAGTAATTAGTTATATAAAGAGTAATAGTGGTGATGAAGATAGTGCCAAAGACATCATTCAAGAGGTGTTAATTACAATTTACCATCAAGCAAAAGAGAAAAATCTTCAAATTACTTGTCCATTTGACGCTTACTTCTTTTTGTTATGTAAACGGAAATGGTTAAACGAATTAAAAAAAACAAATAAAAAAGAGGTAACAATTAATGAAGAGACCTTATCTAAAAATGACAGTGCTCTAGAATTAGTTGATGAAACTGATTTATTTGAAGAAAAACAACGTTTATTCAATTTAATGTTTCAACAACTAGGAACAGCTTGCAAAGACTTACTTAAAGCTACTTTTAAAATAAAATCTATGGAAGAAGTAGCTAAAAGCTTAGGTGTAACGTATGCTTATGCAAGAAAAAAGAAATCGTTATGTATAGCTAAATTAACCAAGCTAGTAAAAGAGTCGCCAAAGTATAACCAACTTTATAATTAAAGTCATGAACAATCAAGATCACATACTATTTGAAGACTATATTTCTAAAACATTGTCTTTAGAAAAAAGGGCTACTTTTGAAAACAGGTTAAAAAACGACCAAGAGTTTAAAAAGGCATTTACTACATATAAAGACCTTAATAACTTTTTAGAATATAAGTTTGGAAACGAGGAGCAATCAAAAGCTTTTAAAAATAACCTGCACAAAGTTTCAGAAGATTATTTTAACAAAGAGGTAAAAGCAACAAAAATTATAAAATTCTTACCATGGAAATATACTATAGCTGCAAGTTTTGTAGCGCTTTTAGGATTATTTGTTTTTAATAACTTTTCGAATCCAACATATAGCGATTTTTCTAATTACGAAACTATAAGTTTAACTGTTAGAGGAGAACAAGAATCAACTGTAAAAAACGCAGAGATTGCATTTAACACAGCAAATTTTGCTGAAGCAGATAAGGCTTTTAAAGAATTACTTGAAACAGACAATACTAATACAGAGTTTCAATTTTATAGAGCAATTGCCAATATTGAACTCGATAATTTTGAAGTTGCAGATTTGTTATTGAAAAACTTGAGTAAAGGCACTTCGGCTTATAAAAATAAAGCCACTTGGTATTTAGCATTAAGCAAGTTAAAACAAAAAGAAAATAAAGCGTGTATAAATATTCTTAAAACAATTCCAGAAGATGCTGAAGATTTTAAGCAAGCACAAAAGCTATTGAAGAAATTACTATAAAAAAAGCCACTTTTTTGTGGCTTTTTTATAAGATATATTTTTGTTATGCTTTGGTTTTCATAGCATCACATTTCTTTTTGCATTCTGCTAATTTTTCAGCACATTTTTCACAATCTTTTACTTTGCAATCTGGACTACACTTTGCAGTGCATTCTTTTTTATGAAGCATTGTAGAAGCTTCTTCTGATTCAGTGGAAAAAGCTTCAACAGTTTTCATATTGCTTACTTTATATATATCTGATGTGTTGGTAACTGTAGCTTTTAATAATGTATGATTTACGAGAGCTTCATCGTATTCAACCATTGCTAATCTTCTATCAAAATCAACAATAACAGATTTTACGCCATCCATTTTGGCGATTTTCTTTTCTATGGTTTTTGCACATCCAATTTCGCAAGTCATTCCAGCAATGGTAAACTCGGCTTTAGCGTAGCTAGCATTTGGGTCTAATTCTTTTTTTGCAATGTTGCTAGTGGTTTCAACCTCTATAGTTTTTACTTCGGGTTGTGTTTCATTTTTACAGGCAGTAAAAATTATAGTAACCAAAACTATAGCTAAAATATTTTTTAATGACTTCATAGTTTTTTATTATTAGGTTCATTACAAAATTAGTGATTTTTAGTTTTAATTTACCATTCATTATGGCAATTATATAATATGTTTTTAAATTCAGGAAATAAAAAATGGGTTTATCTTATTATACTTTCGTTTATTTGGGGAAGTTCTTTTATACTCATAAAGAAAAGTTTAATTGGTTTTACTCCTTTGCAATTGGGTGCTTTAAGAATAGTAATCTCTGGATTTTTTGTATTTCTTTTTGGGTTTAATACACTAAAAGAAGTTCCAAAAACAAAATGGAAATGGCTTATTATTTCAGGTTTTATAGGTACTTTTTTCCCTGTATTTCTTTTTGCTTATGCTGAAACTGAAATTGATAGTGCTGTGGCTTCCATATTAAATTCTTTAGTGCCATTAAATACAATTTTATTAGGATTTGCTATTTTTAAAATTGCATCTACAAGAAGACAAATTTTAGGGGTTATTATTGGTTTTGTTGGTACGGCGTTTTTAATTATTGATGGTGCACAGCTTAACCCGCATCAAAATTATTTGTATGCTGGATTAGTTTTGATTTCTGGAGTAATGTATGGTGCCAATGTAAATATTATAAAGCGTTATTTACAAGATGTAAAAGCAATTACTATTGCTGTAGGAAATTTTGTTGCTATTATTATACCGGCAGTTATTGTATTGTTGTTTACCAATTTCTTTTCTAAAGAAACATTTCAAGGACAAGATTTTATCATGTCTTTGGTTTATGTAGTTATTCTATCTGCCTTTGGTACAGCTTTAGCTAAAGTGATGTTTAATAAATTAGTACAAATGGCTACTCCGGTTTTTGCTTCTTCGGTAACTTATGTAATGCCTATTGTAGCTGTTTTTTGGGGGCTTTTAGATGGTGAAGGATTTAGTGTTTTGCAAGGGTTTGCAACCCTTTTAATTTTATTAGGTGTTTATTTTGCAAATAAGCAGAAATGAAAAAACCCAAAGCAGAACCTTTGGGTTTATACATTAAATAAGATGAAAATTAATTAAAATCTTCATCGCTTACACCTTCATTAACGACTACGTTATTAATATTAAAAATAATAGTTTGCGGTCCGGTTTTTATAATTTGGTGATAAGGAAACTGCACACCTTTTACTAGAGAATATTTTGAATAATCAACAACAGAAGTGACTTCATGCCCTGCAACAGTTACAGTAGTTTCATGTCTTACTAATAAACCGGTTTCAGCATTATAGTATCTAAATGATGCGTTTTCGCCTTTTTCTACTTTAACTTTATAAACGTCATTACCATCAATAGTGGTTAAAATTTCTAAAGATAACTTAAATGAATCATCATAATACAATTCTGGAAACAATGTAATTTTAGATTTTTGTTGATCTAATGTTTTACCTTCAATAGGTGTTTTTTGTCCTTGCTGTTCAGCATAGCCAGTTTCTCCATTAAATTTTTGCTTCATAATTACGCCCATACCTTCAATACTCATTTCCAAAGATTCTTTATTCGGCACCATTTGCTTAATGTCTGCTTTTGGAGCAAAAGGCATCCCTTCTATAGTAACATTAGCGGTTGAGTGAACTGTTTTTACAGCCATCGCATTTTCTTTGCCGCCAATAGCTTTTATGTAACTGTCAATAACTGATTGAACAGTTACACTTTCTGGGATTGGTTTTGAGAATTCGGGCTTTTCAACAGTATTTGCATACTTATCAAAATACATGATTGGAATTCCCATTTTTTCAAGATTGCTTAAGACCTCACTTCCTTTTCCAACAACTATA
Source organism: Bacteroidota bacterium (assembly GCA_022560715.1). Classification (GTDB taxonomy): domain Bacteria; phylum Bacteroidota; class Bacteroidia; order Flavobacteriales; family Flavobacteriaceae; genus PRS1. The sequence continues at coordinate 4,506 of JADFSQ010000031.1, read as the reverse complement.
ATACGTGTATTTTCAGTTTTAAAATATGTGTTTGCAACACGTTTTACATCTTCTTTAGTAACTGCATTAATTTTTTCAAGGTATGCAGCATAGAAGTCTTCAGGCAAATCATTTAGTTTTATATTTAAAGCATATCTTGCAATAGTTTGCGGACGTTCGAGAGCTAACACAAAATCGCCAACATATTTTGCTTTTGCATTGGCTAAATCTTTATCGGAAACGTCTTCATTTTTAATACGCTTAATCTCTTTTAAAATTTGAACAACAGCACTATCAGTTACAGCATTTCTTACTGAAGCTCCAGCAGTAAAACGAGATGCATTATATCTGCTTGTGCCAATGTTTGAACGCGCTCCATAAGTATAAGCATGTTCTTCACGAAGATTCATATTTAAATAACTGCTAAAGCCACCACCTAATATTTTATTTGTAATTAAAACTGCATGATAATCTTTATCATTCATTTTTAAAGTAACATTATTTGTAAGCGAAATGTTAGATTGAACAGCATTTGGCATATCCACAAAATTAATTTGAGTGTATTGTACATTCGGACTTGCATTTGGTATTTGAAGATTTAGGCTTGTACCTTTAATCCAGAGGGCAAAGGTTTTCTCTATTTGTTTTTTTACAGTTTGTGTATCAACATCTCCAATAACTACTAAATAAGCATTTCCTGGATTAAAAAAATCTCTAAAATAACTTTTTACTTCACTAAAAGAAACAGCATTTAGAGATGCTTCACTTACAAATTCACCGTAAGGATGATTTACACCATAAGATAACGCAGAGCCAACACGACCAGCAACAGCGTCAACACTTTTCTCGATAGTTTTTAAACCTTCAATTTGCTTTTCTTTTTCTTTATTAAATTCTTCTTCATCAAACAAAGGATTCATTGTTGCATCAGCCATCATTTCCAATATCCGTTCAGAGTATTTTGATAAACCACTTGCAAATCCACCTGAAGAATAGAAACTTAAGTTAGCACCGAGAAAATCTATTTCTTCGTTAAAGTCGTCTTTAGCAATTGTTGTTGTTCCGTTGCCAAGCATAGCACCAAGCAAATCAGAAACTCCTTTTTTATCACCTTCAATAGAAGGAGTATTGTCGATGGTTAAATTATAGGATACTCTAGGTAATTTATGGTTTTCTACAATAAGAATTTTCATTCCGTTTTCTAGTACAAATTCTTGAGGTGTTTCTAATGTAATCTTTGGAGCTGGTCCTGGTTTGGGCTGTTTGGATCTATCAAGTTGAGCATTTACGCCAACTGATAATAAAAATAATGTGATTAATATTGATATTTTAGTTTTCATGTGTAATGTCTTTTTATTGGTCATCTTTTTTAGGTAAATATTCTATCTCTACGCGTTGATTTGGATTTAAATACTTTATTACAACAGCTTGAATTTCTTCTCTGGTAATAGACCTGTAAATTTCAATTTCATTGTTTATTAAATTGGTATCATCATAAAGCAAATAATACCTTACTAATGAATTTGCTATACCGGAAATACTTGAATTAGAATTCACAAAACGGTTTTCAAATTTGTTTTGAAGTTTTTGATAGTCTTTTTCTGAAATTAACTCATTTTGCATTTTTACTATTTCTTCGTCCATTTCAGCAAGTAAATCTGCAAGAGACACTTCGCCAAGAGGTAACGCAAAAAGCGCATAGATGCTGTACTCTTTTTGAGGGATGTTTACAGCAGCTACTTGAAGTGCTTGTTTTTGCTCATCAACCAATTTTTTATAAAGTTTAGAGCTTTTGCCATCACTTAAATATGAAGATACCATATTTAAAATATACGAATCGCGTTCTTTAAACCCAGGAGTTCTATAAGTTGCTACAATAGCAGGAATTTGAATATTAGCATCATAAACAGTTGCCTTGATAGTTTTGTTGATTGGTGTTTCTTTAGGGAAATTTCTCGTAACCTCTGGACCTTTAGGAATTTCATTAAAGTATTTTTTTATAAGTTCTTTTGCTTTTGCTAAATCTATATCGCCAGCAACAACTAAAACTGCATTATTTGGTCCGTAAAATTGCTCATGATAGGCTATAAATTCATCTAAAGTAGCAGCATCAAGATGCTCCATTTCGCCAATATTTTTATTCTTATAAGGATGGACATTAAATAAGTTTTCATTTATTGCAAATAATAGTTGTCCATAAGGTCTGTTGTCGTAACTCGAACGTTTTTCTTCTTTAACCACTTCATTCTGCGTATCGACACCAATTTGGTCAATTACTGGATGAAGCATACGCTCCGATTCCATCCAAAGACCTAATTCTAAATTATTAGAAGGAAATACTTCATAATAATAAGTTCTATCTATTGAGGTGTTGGCATTGTTAGAGCCTCCATTAGAAGCTACTATTTCAAACCATTTGCCTCTCTCAATGTTTTCGGTTCCTTCAAATAATAAATGTTCAAAAAAGTGAGCAAATCCAGTTCTTTCAGGATTGCCATTTCCTCCTAAATCTTTTCCTCCAACGTTATACATAACTCCAACGGTTATTACTGGCGCAGTGTTGTCTTGATGCATAATAACGTGTAATCCGTTGTCTAAATCGAATTCTTCAAATGTAACTTCTTGTGCAGAAGCTGTAAAACAAGCTAATACAAAAGCAGCTAAAGTAAATAAGCATTTTTTCATGTGTTTTAATTTTTGATTAATTAACAAGTATAAATAGGTCTATAACATTTAAAGAATGTTACAAATGCAAACAAAAATATGAAATGAGAGTCATTATTGTTATAGAAAAAGTAAAAAATAACACCGAATTTATAGGAATACACTTATTTTTTTCCGAAATTTAAAGAAGTATTAATGTTATAAAATAAAGGGATTATGAAAAAAGTAACATTACCTGTACGTTTCGGAATTGCAATTAGCGGCTCTTTAATTGCATATTTTTTAATTTTATCACTTTTTAATTTACATACTTCTCCTATTTACAGTTTATTTAATAGTGTTATTACAGCATTCGGAATCTACGAAGCTATAAAATCGCACAAATTAAGAGAAGGCAGTAAGTTTAATTATACTAATGGTTTTACTACTGGTATTGTTACCGGCTTTGTGGCAACTATTATTTTTACAGTATTCTTCACTTTTTATGCCACAGAGGTTAATGCAGATTTCCTTATTGAGTTACTCGAGGTTTTTAAAGGAGGTTATAATATTGGCATTGGTTCAGTAGCATTTGGTGTTGCAATTATGGGCTTTACAACAACAGTAGTTTTAACTTTGGCATTTATGCAACTTTTTAAAAATAGCAGAAATATTCCTCAAAACAAATAAATCGTTTGTAGATTAATTATTTAGCAGTATATTTGCACCCGCCTTCCGACAGGCAGGCTTATTTTTTGAACAAATTAATTAATAAAACGTTACGCTATGTACGCAATTGTAGAGATAGCAGGGCAACAATTTAAAGTTGTAAAAGACCAAAAGGTATTTGTTCACCGTTTACAAACTGAAGAGGGAAAGCAAGTAGCTTTCGATAATGTACTTCTTTTAAGCGATGGTGATAAAATAACTATTGGCGCCCCAGCTATAGGCGGAGCACAAGTAAGTGCAAAAGTCTTAAAACACCTTAAAGGTGATAAAGTAATCGTCTTTAAAAAGAAAAGACGTAAAGGTTACCGTGTTAAAAACGGACACAGACAACCTTTAACCGAAATTTTAATTGAAAATATTTTAGTTTCAGGAAGAAAAAAAGCAACAGCAAAAGATTCGGTAAGCAAGAAAGCAGAGCCAAAGGTTACTGCTACAAAAGTAGAAACAAAACCAACTGCTAAACCTGCCTCTGCTAAAGCTACTACAGGCAAGAAAGAAACGGCTACTCAGGATTTGAGCAAAATGACAGTTGCTCAATTAAAAGACATGGCAAAAGCTAAAGGAATAACTGGAATTTCTTCAATGAAGAAAGCTGACTTAATAGCTGCTTTAAGTTAATTATAAATTATAAAATCGAAATAAAATGGCACATAAAAAAGGAGTCGGAAGTTCGAAAAACGGTAGAGAATCAGAATCGAAACGTTTAGGAGTAAAAATATTTGGTGGGCAAGCTGCAATAGCTGGTAACATTATCATAAGACAAAGAGGTACAACACATCATCCTGGCGATAATGTGTATGCTGGAAAAGACCATACATTACATGCCAGAGTTGATGGTCTTGTAAAATTTACAAAGAAAAGAAATAACAAATCGTATGTTTCTATAGTGCCTTTTGAGGCTTAAGAAACTTGATTTTTTCCATCTGCCATAGCTTTAGCGAAGGTAGATTACAATATAGAAAACCTCAATTGGAAACAGTTGAGGTTTTTTGGTTGAAAATAATTAGCTTTGTTGAATGAATAAAATAGTAATTATAGGGAATGGTTTTGATTTGGCTCATGGTTTAAAGACATCATATAAAGATTTAATAAAGTTTTGGGATGATAATATATACACTAATGAAATTTAGAGAAAGATTAAGCACATTCAATATT
>JADFSQ010000411.1 GCA_022560715.1 Bacteroidota bacterium | reverse complement strand
GCGACACGCTCATAGCTATATTCGTTTTCCCAATAGCCATGCTCTTTAAAATAAGAACCAACAATCATTGCGTCACAAATCGGGAAGTATGTTAAAACATTATCTTTAGTAATTCCAGAACCTACCAATATAGGAAAGTCTAAAACATCTTTTAGTGCTTTTAATTCTTCAACCGAAGCAGCTTCACCAGTATGATTTCCAGTAATAATAACACCATCGCTTAAAAAAAACTGTGCAGCTTTCGCAGTATCTAATAATGACACATCTTGAGTGATGGCATGCGAACTGTGCTTCTTTTTTATATCAGTAAAAATAGCCACATCATCTGCATCTATTTGTTTTCTGTAACGCAATAAATCGCCAGCTTGTGCTTCAATAATACCTTCATCTGCTGTATGAGCAAACACAAAACCTTCAGCACGAATAAAATCTATAGATGATGATTTTGCAACAGCCAGAGCTTCTTTGTTTGCTCCTGCCAATATTTGAATGCCAACTGGTAATTTGGTTTCCTGTTTTATTAAATATGCAATTAAGCACATTAAAGAACTTACCTCATGCCCTACTCCTGTCTTTATATACGGAATATCGTGCATGTTTTCTATCATTATAGAATCGATACCAGCAGATTTATAAATTTTTGCTTCTTTAAGAGCTTGGTCTAAAATGTGTGATGACTCCAATTTGTGCCTTGGAGTCCCAGGCAATGCCTGCACATGAATCATCCCAATAATTGGTTTCTCTTTTTTAAAAATTGAGGTAAACTTTTGCATATCTTTACAACTGTATCTTGTAAAATTACTTAAATTTAGGATAGTATTATTTAATCCTCTATAAAGATGTCTGATAAACCTAAAATAACCGTAATTGGTGCTGCCAATATTGATTTGATTGGATTTTCAAAAGATAAGCTAATTTATAAAGATGCCAATATTGGAACTCTTGAAACCATTCTTGGAGGTGTTGGCAGAAATATTGCTGAAAACTTAAAACACCTTGATTTTGATGTTGAATTTTTAAGCGTATTAGCCGATGACGAATTCTCCAAAATAATTACCGATTCATGTAATGATTTAGATATTTCAATTAAACACAGCTTAATTAGAAAGAATCGTAAAACCTCTTTTTTTATGGCAATATTAGATCGCTTTAATGATATGGCATTAGGGCTTTCAGCAATGGATATCTATGATGATATTCCGGATTCTTTCATTTTAGATAATTTGGATATCATAGCTCAAAGTGATTATTGTATTATTGAAACAAATTTACCGACTTCAATCTTAGAATTAGTAACCGAAAAACTGCCAGACACAAAGTTTGCTTTAGAAGCAGTTTCCGCGAAAAAAGCCTTAAAGGCAAAGTCGATTCTCAATCGGGTATATATATTAAAATGTAATGCTTTGGAAGCAGAATTGTTAAGTAATATTAAGGTAGAATACGAAAGCGATTACGAAAAGATTGTTGCCTATTTTTTAGACTTAGGTATTAAAAAAGTATTTATCACTTTGGGTATCGATGGTGTGGCTTATGGAGATAAAAATGAAATATATATTGGTAAAAATAATATTATTAGTCCTGTAAATACTAATGGTGCTGGTGATGCTTTTATGGCTGGAATTCTCTATGGCGAAACCAAAGGATTAGAGTTATACGATATGATGCAATTTGCTTCTGCTTGTGCCCAAATTACGATTATGCATAAAAATGCGGTACATCCGGATATATGTGAACAAATGGTTTTAAATATATTGAATGATTGAAAATTACCTTGATATAAATCCTGAAGTTGAAAACGCAATAGCCAGCAACTTACCAATTGTTGCTTTGGAATCTACTATTATTTCTCACGGAATGCCTTATCCACAAAATAAGGAAACAGCATTACACGTAGAGCAAATTGTTAGAGATAATGGTGCTGTACCTGCAACTATTGCTTTAATTGATGGGAAACTAAAAGTCGGATTAACTGAAAATGAAATTGATTACTTAGCCAAATCAGGTTCGAAAATTATAAAAGCAAGTCGTAGAGACCTTCCCTATTTACTGTCTCAAAAAATTGATGGAGCTACAACAGTCTCATCTACCATGATTGCTGCCGACCTGGCTGGAATACGTGTTTTTGCAACCGGAGGAATTGGTGGTGTACATCGAGGTGCTACCGAAACTTTTGATATTTCGGCTGATTTGCAAGAACTGGCAAATACAAATGTTGCTGTGCTTTGTG
>JADFSQ010000410.1 GCA_022560715.1 Bacteroidota bacterium | reverse complement strand
GTAATTGTGCAATGTGTTTTTTTGTATTCTCGAAGGACTCGTCTGTAGAATCATCCAAAACCTGAATTTCCAACTTATCTTTTGGGTAATCAATTTTTGCAATATTATGTAACAAACGCTCCATAACATATAACTCATTATATACTGGAAGCTGAATGGTTACATAAGGAATTTCGTCTGGATTATTTAAATTGAATTTAGGAGAATTATCTTTTTTGTTTTTCGAACTTAAATAATTGAATAATAAATTCAATTGAGCCAAAGCATACAAAAAAATAAGTATGAGCGCAAAGGAGTAAATTAATATTATCAAGTTTTGAAGAATCATTATTTAAAACTGTATTTAAAAATCCAAGCTAAAATTTTTACGCCTGCAAATATACTACCTTTTACGGTTCCAGAAACTTTTGAAACACCTATTCTATTTCTATATTTTACTGGAATTTCTACATAAGATAATTTTTGTTTTATGGCTTTTAATTGCATCTCAACGGTCCAGCCATAAGTTTTATCTTCCATTTTAAGAGCTATCAACTTATCGTATTTTATAGCTCTAAAAGGACCTAAATCGGTAAATTTTGCTCCAAACATTTGTTTCATTAAAAAAGTGGCTAACCAATTACCGAATATTTGAGGCTTGGTCATTGACCCTTGTTCACGTAGTCGTTTTACACGTGCACCAATTACAAAATCTATATCATCATTAACAATTGGTTCTATAAGTTTTGTTAGTTCTTCAGGGTAATCGCTATAATCACCATCTAAAAAAACAACAATATCAGGTTTGGTTTCTTGTTTGGCAATATGTTCCATTCCTTTAAGGCATGCGTAACCATAACCTTTTTGATTTTCGGTTAAAACGGTTGCTCCTGCTTTTTTTGCATTGATTTTGGTATTATCTGTAGAGTTGTTACTTACCACAATAACCTCATCTACAATAACGGGAATGTCGTTAATAACTTTTGCTATAGAATCTTGCTCGTTATAGGCAGGAATGATAACTTTAATTTTTGTCATTGAAAATCAGATAATTTATTTTCTTTTCTTTTCTGAAGGACTTCATATCTGTCCATTCTTTAATTTTTTGTCCAGCTTTATATTTTTCAGCTTTTACTATTTTATTGTTTTTATAAAGAAAACAATAACCGTTTTTTTGATTATCCTTTAATTGATATTTATGTTTGATTTGTTCCATATCATCATAAAACGACCACCATTTATTTTTTTTGCCATTAACAAAATGTCCTTCACTTTCCTTACTTCCATCTTTACGATAGTAATACCAATACTTGACTTCTTTATCTACGGAAAAATGACCTTCTTTATGAAGAATTCCATTTTCGTAATAAAATTTCCAATAATCAACTTTTTGAGTGTTTTTTATCCATCCTTCTTCTTTTAGATTGCCGTTATCAAAATAAGTTTTTTGATATGTTTTTTGGGCATGAATACTTAAAACTAAAAAGAAAATAAGACTGAATACTGCTGACTGAATACTCCTCACTATTTTTTGTTTACCAAATCCATTAAATCTACATCATTTCCTAACAGTATTTCATTAGCATTAATACGTCCTTGCATCGAATCGTTTTCCAACTTTAAAACACCTCTTGGGCAAACGGCTGCACAGATGCCACACCCAACACAACTTGAACGCACTATATTTTCACCTTTTTGTGCATAAGCACGAACGTCTATTCCCATTTCGCAATATGTAGAACAATTGCCACAGGATATACACTGTCCACCATTTGTTGTAATTCTAAATTTGGAGAACATACGTTGTTGAAAACCCAGAATTGCTGCCCGCTGAGAAATCGGCCGAGCTAAAAGCTTGGATTGCCGAGCGGGTTTTGACAGAGGACGAAAACGTCCCGTGGATGACGGTGAGCAAGGCGATGCGCGAGACTGACGATCTGCTTGCAGTTGCGACAGACGAAGACGCGAGATTGCTTGGTGAGGTGAAGGATTTCGTCTACAAACTCGCGGATCGTCATGCCGGGCCGATGCCAGCCAATCCACGTGCGGCTTGGCTTCTTCCATCTCTTCGTTTTCCAACAGATGATCGACTAGCCACAATCGCGGCTTGACATCGTCAGGCAGCGCCTTCGACCACTTTTTCATGACCTCGGCGAGTTGACTTTCGAGGGGCTTGCGGCTTGGCTTCGTCAGGCGATCATCGTCCAACCTGGATTCCATCCACTCAACATATTCCTCGTGCGCGAGACGGT
>JADFSQ010000409.1 GCA_022560715.1 Bacteroidota bacterium | reverse complement strand
TATAATATTTAATTTTATCGACCCAGACGCAGCTATTGAGCTTAAAAAAATCCTAGTTGAAAAAACCATTAGTATGTTAGAAGGATTTGGAGCTCCTGTGGATGCTATTGCTGAAAGTATAGAGGTTATTGAAAACCAAAACACATTTGGTATAGGCACCCAACTAAAATCGTTAGCACAAAGTTTAGTGTTTTTTGCTATAATCGGCTTAATTGTAGCTGCTATAATGAAAAAAAATCCTGATACAGAATAATTTCTTTACTTTTGGTGTTCGAATAAGAAATAAGTTTAAATGAACATTTCTGTTGTTATACCACTACTTAACGAACAAGAGTCTTTAACCGAATTACATGATTGGATTGCAAAAGTGATGCAATCCAATCATTTTTCGTACGAAATCATTTTTATAGATGATGGCAGTACCGACGATTCCTGGCAAACAATAGAACTACTTTCAAGAAAAGACCCTAATGTAAAAGGGATTCAGTTTATTAAAAACTATGGGAAATCTCAAGCCTTACATATTGGATTTAAAAAGGCTAAAGGTGATGTCATTATTACAATGGATGCCGATTTACAAGACAATCCTGAAGAAATTCCAGAACTTTACAAAATGATTGTAGATGAAAACTACGATTTAGTTTCAGGCTGGAAAAAGAAACGATTCGACTCTAAAATAACAAAGAATTTACCTTCAAAACTTTTTAATTGGGCTGCTCGTAGAACTTCTGGAGTTAAACTTCACGATTTTAATTGTGGTTTAAAGGCTCTAAAAAAAGACCTTGTAAAAAATATTGATGTTCATGGAGAAATGCATCGCTATATTCCTGTGTTAGCAAAAAATGAAGGCTTTGTAAAAATAGGCGAAAAAATAGTGCAGCATCAAGCACGTAAATACGGAAAAACAAAATTTGGTATGGAACGATTTATTTATGGCTTTCTAGATTTAATGACAATTTCTTTTATCTCAAGGTTTGGAAAAAGACCAATGCACTTTTTTGGTGCATTAGGTGTCATCATGTTTATTATTGGATTTGGATTTGCCTTATATATTGGCATCGATAAATTATTTGTAAATCCACTTGGTCGATTAATTACCGAACGTCCACAATTTTACATTTCTCTTGCCACTATGATTATTGGTACCCAATTTTTTGTGGCTGGTTTTCTTGGTGAAATTATTTTGCGTTCAAAAAAAAATAAAAAGCGCTACAAAGTTAAAAGCAAAATCAACCTTTAAAGTTTCATGGCAAAGTGTCCATGCACAATCTTATTATTTTGCTTTATTGAAAACCAATAGTCTGTTGGTGTTACTAATTTACCATTAAATATTCCGTCCCAGCTTTCGAAAGCTTCCATAGTTTTTAACAGTTTCCCAAAGCGATCGTAAATTTTAATCTCGGCATTTTGGAAAAGTTCAGGTTTAAACATTTGCCATCCATCATGAAATCCATCGCCATTAGGTGTGAAATAACTAGGATATCCTCCAACTAAAATAGTTTCAGATATGGAATTGCAATCGTCTCTAACTACAACAAGATTATATAACCCTGGAGCTACATTATGAAACTCATTATTTGTTATAAATGTCTGTCCACCATCTAACGAATACTTAAGAATACCTTCAAAGCTCCTTAAAATTATTTTTACAGAGTTTTCGACCCTAAAATCATTAATAACAATATCTACTATTTCAATTGTTTCCGATAATACTGCATTTATATTAATAATACCTGTACAATCAGCACCATGTGAAACTTCAACCCAATACATACCTTCTTGATTTATCTGTATTTTTTGAGTGGTTTCTCCAGTAGACCATAAATAAGTGGCAAATCCATTTCCAGCATCGAGTATATTATCATTGTTAGAACAAAACACGGTTACTTGATCTTCAACTTCAGGTTTGGATACAACTCTAATTTCCAACTTACCAATATTATTACATCCATTAAAAACTTCAACTCTAAAAAACAACTCGAGAATTTGTGAGTCTGCAAGTGTAAATTCCCCAAATAGTTCTTCACTCTCTAAAAGCGCATTAATTTCGCTATTATAAAACGTAATGTTTGTATTTGGAAAATCTTGTAACAACTTGGAACTCAATTCTTGCAGGTCTATTATTGAATCTCCAATATTATTTGGATTACAAATAAAAGCTGTAGAGTAGGTTCCTAAATCCGATAATGGCAAAACGTTTAATGTAATCTCTGTTACAGAAAAACATTCTATGTTTTCAAAAACC
>JADFSQ010000408.1 GCA_022560715.1 Bacteroidota bacterium | reverse complement strand
TCTGCTTTTGTTTTAATCTTGGCTTTGTTCATTGACCTAAGTACCGCTAAAACCACAGATAATCCCCGTGTATCATCTCCAATACCAGGAGCATAAAGAGTGTCTCCTTTTTTTCGCACAGTAACATCGGTGTCTTCAGGAAAAACGGTATCAAGATGTGCATCGAGGACAACAACTTTATTTCCTAAAGTGCCTTTTTTTAAAGCAATAACATTTCCTACTTCATCAATCCACACCTTATCTGCTCCCGCACTTTCTATCATCTGTTTATATACTTTAGCCCTTCGTGTTTCTTTAAATGGAGGTGCTGGGATTTCAGTCAATGTTATTAAATCTTTTGTTGTTTGCGAGTCTATTTCATCAATGATTCTAAAGGCATCTTGAATAGATTTTTGAGCTACAAGTTTTTTAATCTCCTTTATGTAGCTTTTATCAGCCGTTGGAGGGTTTTGTGCACAAATTGTATTATTGATACAAAACAGCGAAATAAAAAAATAAAATGCTAACGTTTTATAGGTAATAGTTATTAATCTCATCATTTTTAAATTTAATTTATGTTTTAAAAAATCTATTTAAAATCGTTTAGGTGTTTTTTTCTTGTTTTAGTTTATAATAAGCTTCTTGCAACTTTTTTGTGATTGGCCCAGTTTCTTTGTCCTTGTAAAAAAAATGGTTGTTAATTTTTCTTATTGAAGCTATTTGAGTTGTTGTTCCTGTTAAAAAGGCTTCATCCGTATAATAAATATCTTCTAGTATGATAGCTTCTTCACGAAGCTCCAAGTTTAAGTTTTTACATAATTCCATAACAATTCTCCTAGTAATTCCATCAAGGATAAATTCATTTGCGGGATGCGTATATACAATATTATCTTTCACGAAAAAGATGTTGCAATGTGATGATTCTGTTACCTTTCCATCCCTAATTAAAACAGATTCGTAAGCCCCTTGTTTAGTCGCATAATCGTTAGCCATTACATTGCCAAGTAAAGAGGTTGTTTTAATGTCACATCGATGCCATCGATAGTCTTGAATTGTAACAACTGAAATATGGTTTTGATTAATATCGGGTAACACAAATGGTAATGCGTACATCATTAATGTAGGCTTTACATTTTTTGGAAATGCATGTTTTCTGGGAGCAACTCCCCTTGTTACCTGAATATACAGCAAACAATCCTTTTCTTTTAAACCAGACATTTCCAAAAGATTATCAATCTTTTCTGATATAGTCTTGATGTCAAAATCGATATTAATTTTTTGAAGACAATCGGAAAGTCGTTTAAGATGTTCTTGTTCATAAAAAAAGTTTCTATTAATTTGAACCATTACTTCATAAATACTGTCTCCAAACAGAAAACCTCGATCAAAGACAGATATTTTAGCATCTTGATAGTCTAAAATTTTATCGTTTAAAAAAACTTTGGTTGGATAGTTACTCATTCTTTAATTTATTGTGAAAATTTAAATCAAATATAGCTATTATTCAATTTATATAACCTGGCACTCCAATATCCGCCATAGTATGCAATCCTGGAGGTGCTTTAAGCACACTATTAATACTATTAATTGCAATAGCACAAGTTGCTATATCTCCATTAATTCCTCCATCAATTTCAGAAGAAAAAGAAGGCGTCCCTTTAATAGTAATCTTATCATACGATCGCTCTTCTCCTATAGCAGCTTTAAAATGCATTTTTATTTTACAAATCCCATTTACATAACCTTTAGCAACTTGTTCTACACCTCTTGCATCGCCAGTTTTAATTTGAATATTTTCAGTATTAATATCATGTAAAGATATTACAGGTTGCAAGTCTTCAGTAACTCGATCTAATTTTATACCAATACTGTTTGCTAATAGATAGACTGATTCCTGCAGACCCACATGACGTAAAGTTCCTTGTAATTCTTTTTATTTAAATTCTTTAAGATTTAAACCAGCGCCAATTTTTTGTTGAAAAGGAATACGTCTGGACGTTGCATCCTGAAAACGTTCTACAGTTACTTGCTCAATATCCTTACATACCGAACTTAATACTGATGGTAAATAATCCATTAAAAATCCAGGATTTACACCAGTGCCTAAACAGGCAATATTATGTTTCTTGCAAATCGTATCTAAAATTTTACTTAATTTTGGTTGTGTATCCCATGGATATGATAACTCTTCGCATGTAGATATAACTGGAATACCTAATAGAGCCACTTCATTAACTTGAGTAATTATTTTTTCCAGACTTTATATGGTTGTAA
>JADFSQ010000407.1 GCA_022560715.1 Bacteroidota bacterium | reverse complement strand
GCCTTTTATAATTTAGAAAATTTGTTTGATACTATTAATGACACTACTAAATTTGATGAGCGTAGCCCTATTATGGAAATGAAGGCAAATCGTGCCGAAGTATATAAAAAGAAAGTGCATAATATGGCTCGTGTTCTTGCAGATATTGGGTCAGATGTTACAAAAAACACTCCTGCTATAATTGGAGTTTCCGAAATAGAAAACAGAGAAGTCCTCGAAGATGTTGTTAACGACCCAATGCTTTTGCATAAAGATTATGGTATTGTTCATTTTAATTCCCCTGATATTCGTGGCATTGATGTGGGTTTAATATATCAAAAAGCATTATTTACACCCATATATACAAGTTCTCACGAACTTAAAATCTATGATGACAGAACGAGAAAACGTATTTACACCAGAGATCAATTATTAGTTAGCGGCAAATTAGAAGGTGAAATGATACATATCATTGTTAATCATTGGCCTTCAAGAAGAGGTGGTGAGGCACGAAGCAGGCCCAAACGTATTGCTGCGGCTAAATTGACCAAAAGAATTACGGACTCACTTCAATCTATAGATCCTTATGCCAAAATTTTTATTATGGGAGATTTTAATGACGACCCAACTAATACTAGTATAAAAGATATTATAAAGGCCAAAAAAAACAGGGAAGATGTTGGTCTTAAAGGTATTTATAATCCTATGGAAGCCATGGCAAAAAAAGGATTGGGTTCAAATGCTTATAGAGACGCCTGGAGTCTGTTTGATCAGATTATGGTAACTAAACCATTGCTTGAGAAAGACTATTCTTCGTTTCGTTTTTATAAAGCAGGTATTTTCGGTAAGAACTATTTAATAAATAAAAAAGGGCGTTGGAAAGGGTATCCATTCAGAAGCTTTGCTGATGGCGGTTTTACTAATGGATTTAGTGATCATTTTCCTGTTTTCGTATATGTAATCAAAGAGGTTGAATAGGAACTAACTTAACTTAAACTCGATGTTAAATCGACTCATTATCAGCCATATTGTTTTTTATTGAAAAATATTGTCATTCCTGCGAAGGCAGGAATCCATTTAATTTATAGTTTATAGATTCCTGCCTTCGCAGGAATGACAAACCAAAAAAAAGCGACAATTTAAAGTGTCGCTTTTATTTTATACTTTAACTAAACCATATATTCCAAGGGATTCTTGACAAGAACAATACTAAAGCAATTAAATAGAAAATAGTAATTGTTTTAAATTTAGCTGTGGATGTCAGTTTCTTTTTGTGTTTAGAGTAACCTATTGTAATTAAGGTTACCGCTATTATATTTATTAAAGGATGCTCAACAAGATATAAGCGCGCTATCGAGTTACTCATAACTTTACTTCCTAACTCACCCCACAATTCAAATCTTGGAGATACGAAGTATAAAATTAATCCAATAAGCAATTGGATATGAGATACAATTAAAGTAAATAAAGAAATTCTGAAATCTTTTGCATGAAACTCCTTTTTCCCTATAAATTTAACAAGTGCATTTATAGTTGCAATTATTAAAATTAATAATGCTAAATATGCCCAATACGAATGTAGTACTTTAATCATCTTTTAAATATTTTTATTAGTTAGTTATACAAAAGTAATGAATTTTAAATATAAAAAAACCTGCTCGAAATGAGCAGGTTTTAGAATATCAATGATTTATATTGTTACTGGCGAACCCATTCACCACCTATTTTAATCATAGCAAAATCTTCAGTTCCACTACTTCCTGTAAAGACATCGAAAGTAACCAC
This sequence comes from Bacteroidota bacterium, assembly GCA_022560715.1. Lineage (GTDB taxonomy): Bacteria > Bacteroidota > Bacteroidia > Flavobacteriales > Flavobacteriaceae > PRS1. The sequence continues at coordinate 490 of JADFSQ010000407.1, read as the reverse complement.
ATATTTTTGCTCTTCAGCTGCTGAAGAATCTATAATATTAAGAACAATATTTAAAGCTTCAACAACCATATCGTCACTCCAATAAGCATCGCCTCCAGACCTTCTATCAAAATTGCCAAAATTATCCATACTACTTGTAGCGTCAAGATATGTTCCGCTTAAAGCAGAAACTATTGCACCATAATCGGCACCAGTTAAAGTGTATCTTATTGTATTATCTGGAACCCAAGTTGTACCGTTATGTCCAAGCTGTAATGAAGAAATACTAGGCACCCAAACACCATTAATAACAGTATATAAATTCCCCTTGGTTACTGTTCCTATATTACCTCCAATAAAAAATCTATAAATCATAAACAGTTCATCTCCTTCTTGTGCAAAATGGTAATTAATATCTAAAAATGTAGGTAAATAATTTTCTGGTAAAGTAGAAGAACTAAAGTTATTGAAACGTCATGGTTGTCCAGATGCTTCACCCATAGAATCATAA
>JADFSQ010000406.1 GCA_022560715.1 Bacteroidota bacterium | reverse complement strand
ATGGAGAAGCACCAGGTGACCAATCAGGATGGTCGGTTAGTTTAAGCAGTGATGGGAGTATTGTTGCCATTGGAGCAATTGGAAATGACGGAAATGGTAGCACTTCCGGTCATGTACGTGTATATCAAGATATATCAGGAACATGGACAAAAATAGGTGCAGACATAGATGGAGAAGCATCATTTGACCAGTCAGGATTTTCGGTTAGTTTAAGCAGTGATGGCAGTATTGTTGCTGTTGGAGCAAATTTAAATGACGGAAATGGTTCTAGTTCAGGTCATGTACGTGTATATCAAAATATATCAGGAACATGGACACAAATAGGTGCAGATATAGATGGAGAAGCAGCAAATGACCAATCAGGATATTCGGTGAGTTTAAGCAGTAATGGCAATATTGTTGCTGTTGGAGCAATTTTTAATGTCGGAAATGGTTCTAGTTCAGGTCATGTACGTGTATATCAAAATATATCAGGAACATGGACACAAGTAAGTGCAGATATAGATGGAGAAGCAGCAAATGATTTTTCAGGATGGTCTGTTAGTTTAAGCAGTGATGGGAGTATTATTGCTATTGGAGCAATTTTTAATGACGGAAATGGTGCAGATTCAGGTCATGTACGTGTGTATAGAAACCCTATATTAAGTAGTAGTGGTTTTGAAATAGAAGGTTTAAAAATTACGTATAGCAACCAACAGTTTGTTAGCAATTTGGAGAACGTTTCGCTAACTGTATATACCATTTTAGGACAAACAATATCTAACAACAATTTAAAACAAGGTGTTTATATTGTAAAAGCACAACGCCAAAACGGAAACATACAAACTTTTAAATTTTTAGCACACTAAAGTTAAGCCCGAGTTCTGCATTAGAACTTTGCAATGAGGCTTGAAACTAAAATATGACATTTTCTTGAATTTAGCATGGCATCGCTATGGTAAATTCTAAAATTATTGTTAGCAGTATATTTTGAAGTAGTTTCAGGACGGAATAGATTTTATAATGCATAATTCGGGTTAAAGCTGAAAAGTGTTGAAAATCACCAACTATTTATGGCATCATAACCAGATTTTAGATTTACGATTTTTAATCAAATGCTTTTCTTTAATTCTGAATTCGTAATTCATAATTTATTTATTTGGAACACTGATGACGCTGATAAAATAGATTTTTACTGATTTATTTTGACAAAAATCAAATTATTTTTTATCATAACAATCTGCGTTATCTGCGTTCTATTATATTTTTTTTACTGCCTACTGATGACTGTCCCGATAGCTATCGGGAACTGCCTACTTATTCAACCAACTATGAATCCCTTGTGCTGCCATTTTACCGTCATAAGCTGCATTTACAACTTCTGATCCTCCGTTAATTGCATCTCCTCCAGCAAAATATTTTGGATTAGAAGTCTGAAAGGTTTCCTCATTTACTTTTATTATTGCATTATTACCTGTATCCAAATTATCGATGAGCGTATATAAATGACCTTGTTTAGCTTGCCCAGTTGCTTTTATCACCAAATCGCATCGTACTATAAATGTATTATTCATATTGGTTTTCAGTTTCCCATCAATCAGTTCTGTTTTAGCGAATTTTACGCCTTCTACTTTTCCATTCCCAACAATTGCGATTGGAGTTACATTAAACAAACTGTCAACGCCTGCACTTATGGCTAAATCGTACTCAAAACCATAAGCTCCCATATTGTCTTTCGAATTTCTATAAGCCAGAACTGTTTTTCGTGCTCCCATTCTTGCAGATTCCGAAGCGGCATCCATGGCAGTATTACCGCCTCCAATAACAACTACCCTTTTTGGAACAACTAATTTATGATGTTTCATTCGTAATTCTTCAATAAATTCTACTGCTCCAATAACACCTTCTTTGTCTTCACCTTCTAATCTCAATTCCCTTGTTTTTCCTAAACCAACACCTAAAAAGATGGCATCATAGTCATTTTCTAATTGTTTTAATTGCTCTTTTGAAGCAATTGAAGTATTGTATATAATGCTGAATTTTAATTGTTTCTGAAGATACTCTACTTCTTTTAAAACTTCTTCATTAGTAATTTTATAAGGCGCAACACCATAAACATTTAAACCTGATGGCAATTCTTTTGCTTCATAAATATCTACATCATAACCTAAAGTTCGTGCTTCACAAGCACAGGCAATTCCAGCTGGTCCTTCTCCAATGATTGCAATCTTTTTTCCATTTGGTTCTTCAACTTTAAAATTTTTTTTTTCTGAATA
>JADFSQ010000405.1 GCA_022560715.1 Bacteroidota bacterium | reverse complement strand
GAGGCCCGGGGTTGCCCCTTATCACAGTCGTGGTCCGCGGAGGGAATCCCTCGCAATTGAAAGGCATAGCCGATGAATGGACCGAGAAGTTCGCCCTTCACAACAGCTTGCTCCTGTCAAGCGAATACGCCCGTTCCTACGAATTCATCTCAGCACAGTTTCAGCAGATTCAGCTAGATTTGAATGAGGCAGAGATGGAACGCGATCAATTTTTGTTGGAAAACCAATAATTAGACTCATTGGTATCACAAAAGAAAATTTAAACCCTGTTGTTTATTGGATTTTATATATTATTATTGGACTCATCTTTTACCAAATTCTGTTAGTGTGTATTGGTTGGCTCTTTGGGCAATTTCAATTTTTTTGGAATTTTGAAAAGAAAATGTTACGTAGATTTGGATTAAAAAGGTTACATAACGAATAATGAATATAAATAGATATCATATTATTTACAAGATTAGCGTAATCGTTTTGGTTATTGTTTTGTTTACGCCTTCTGTTGTGAAGTTTTCTCATATATTCCAAGACCACATTCATCAAGTTTGCAAAAGTCCCCAAAAGATACATTTTCATAAGTCTGATTTAGATTGCGATTTTTATAAATTTAAATTACGTACTCAATTTAGTTTTTCGGCTGAAGAGTTTAAATTTTTAATTATAGAAGAAAATTATCAGGTTATTACTTCACAATATCTGTTTTTAGAAAACAAACAAAATTTACATTTTTTTAAGCGTGGGCCTCCCGAATTAATTTAACATTAAACCGGAAATTCTATTTTTTCCAAACATAATTATTGTTAAATTTATTAATCATTTATTGTTAAATTTATTAATCAAAAAAAATGAAAACCCTATTACATAGCTTGTTATTGCTCGCAATTACCACAATATATTCGCAAAATACAATTAAAGGAATTGTAAAAGAAAACGAATCTGATTTACCAATTACCTTTGCAAACATTTATTTGCCTGAATTAGAAAAAGGAACTATAACTAATGAGAAAGGTGAATTTATAATTCTTGATTTGCCTTCAGGGAATTACAAAATAGTAATCTCAATAATTGGTTATAAAACATTTTCATCTACAATTCGCATTCCACATATTCAAGAATTAAACATAGTACTAACTCCTTCTGCCATTGAAATGGAGGAAATAATATTATCTACTCCTTTTCATAAGTTACAAAGCGAAAATGTTATGAAAGTAGAACGTGAAAAAGTATCTGATTTTAAAAGAAAAGGGGCAATAACATTATCCGATGGCATAACAAATATTGCTGGTGTGGAAAGTGTGACTACTGGTATTAGTATTGGCAAACCTGTTATAAGAGGTTTAAGTAGTAATCGGGTAGTTGTATATACACAAGGTGTACGTTTAGAAAATCAACAATTTGGTAGTGAACATGGTTTGGGTGTAAGTGATTCTGGAATAGAAAGTGTAGAAGTTATAAAAGGTCCTGCTTCCCTACTCTATGGCAGTGATGCTATTGGTGGAGTACTATACTTAAATCCTGAAAAATTTGCACTACAAAACACTTCTTCTGGAGATGTAAATCTCAACTACTTTTCAAATACTCAAGGGTATGCAACAAATGCTGGTTATAAATCGTCATCGGACAAATTCAAATATATTATTAGAGGAAGTATTGCGGAACATTCAGATTATAAAACCAAAAATTTTCGTGTAACAAATACACGTTTTAAAGAACAGGATATAAAAGCTGCCCTTGGCTATCAAAACAAAGCCTTTAAAACCGAATTAAGATATAATATAAATAATTTAAAAACGGGTATTCCAGAAGAAATCGGCTTACAATCTACCAGTAAAAAAACTTTGCTTCCTTTTCAAAAAGTATCTAATCAAGTTCTTAGTTCAAAATCTACAGTGTTTTTTAATGATTCTCGTTTAAACATTAATGTAGGTTATATATTTAATGATAGAAAAGAGTTTGAAGAGTTTGCAATACCAGAATTAGGATTTAAACTTAAAACAGTTAATTACGACATTAAATATAACACACCTATAATAGGAAGGTTTGAAACTATAATTGGTGTACAAGGCATGAAACAGAAAAATATAAATTATGGAGTAGAGCAGTTAATTCCTGATGCTACTAATAGTAGAGATTTAGGTAGTGCTGCTATTCCCTGGGAAGATTGTTTTCTTGATGATGTATTTGTGGAGGGACTTGTACTAGCTATTGCTGGAGTAGAACATGGGATGACTAGCATTGCTCCAACAGATCAGTTTGGTCAAGT
>JADFSQ010000404.1 GCA_022560715.1 Bacteroidota bacterium | reverse complement strand
CTGTGTAAACTGGATCTAAAGGAATTTGATGTTTTTTATTGAATTGATTTATAAACGCAATCAATTCGTTGTTTATTTTAGCATATCCTCCAAAGTGATACTCTGAAATTAGTTCCCAGTTATTACGGTTTACAAATTTACTAATATCTTTAGTTAAAAATAATCCTTTTAATGCTGGAAAACCTAAATTTTTTTGATTGGAATTTGAACTATTTATAAGCCCGGAAATAGTACCTCCTGTACCAACTGCACAACACACATAATCAAAATTCCTATCAGTTTCGGTTAGTATTTCTTCACAGCCTTTAACTGCTAACATATTGGTTCCTCCTTCCGGAATTAAATAAAACTCGTTAAATTCTTCTTTTAATTTTTGAATAAACTCTTCTGAATTCTTTTCTCTGAAATCACTACGCGTTACAAACTTAAATTGCATTCCACAGGATTGAGCAAATCTCAACGTTGGATTGTCTTGAATTTTTGCAGCTAATTCTTCGCCTCTAATGATTCCTATGGTTTTAAATCCAAATAATTTACCAACGGAAGCTACTGCCGAAATATGATTGGAATAAGCACCACCAAAAGTTAAAAGCGTTTTCAGCTCTAATTTTTTAGCTTCAATGAGGTTGTATTTCAGTTTTCTGTATTTATTTCCCGAAATATACGGATGAATTTTATCTTCTCGTTTTATATAAAGTTCAATACCAAATTCTGTTGGCAAATTTATGCGTTGGTTGATACTTTCAGCAAGATTAAAAATCATATTTACAAGGTTCGAAAAATCATTCGAATTTACATTATCTTTGTGACATATTAAGGAGTTTGTCCCAATAGAAGAAGGTGATTTTTACCTGACACCTGAAGGTTATCGATGCTTTACCGAACAATACCACTTAAAACGTGGCTATTGTTGTGAAAGTAATTGCAGACATTGCCCTTATGGATATGATAAGAACACGAATACAGTAATTAAAAATAATTCGAAAACTACATGAATTTTAAAACGCAAATTTTAGAGGGTATCCCAAATAAATTACCAAATTTAAAGCCTTATGATTTGTCTATTAATCATGCTCCAAAGCGAAAAGATATTTTATCTAAAGAAGAAAAAAGACTCGCGTTAAAAAATGCTTTACGATATTTTGACGCTAAACATCATGCTAAATTGCTTCCAGAATTTAAAAATGAATTAGATGCCTATGGAAGAATTTATATGTATCGTTTTCGTCCGGATTACAAGATGTATGCACGACCAATTGATGAATATCCCGCACAATCAAAACAGGCTGCTGCAATTATGCTTATGATTCAAAATAATTTGGATTACGCAGTTGCACAGCATCCACACGAATTGATTACTTATGGAGGTAATGGAGCTGTTTTTCAAAATTGGGCGCAGTACTTATTGACCATGAAATATCTTGCCCAAATGAACAACGAGCAAACACTTGTCATATATTCTGGGCATCCAATGGGTTTATTTCCTTCACATAAAGAAGCCCCAAGAGTTGTAATTACAAATGGTATGATGATTCCAAATTATTCCAAACAAGACGACTGGGAAAAGTACAATGCACTTGGCGTGACACAATACGGACAAATGACAGCTGGAAGCTATATGTACATTGGACCACAAGGTATTGTTCATGGTACAACTATTACTTTATTGAACGCTTTCAGGAAAATAAATAAAACGCCACAAGGACATCTTTTTGTAACTTCTGGATTAGGCGGAATGTCTGGAGCGCAACCCAAAGCAGGAACTATTGCTGGCTGTATTACTGTTTGTGCAGAAGTAAACGAAAAAGCAGTATATACACGTCATTCTCAAGGTTGGGTAGATGAAGTTATTTCCGATTTGAATAAATTGGTTACACGAGTTGAAAAAGCAAAATCTATCAAAGAAACCTTATCCATTGCATATCTTGGAAATATAGTTGATGTTTGGGAAAAATTTGATGAAGCTAATATTTTTATAGAATTAGGAAGTGATCAAACCTCATTACATAATCCTTGGTCTGGAGGCTATTATCCTGTTGGTTTATCTTTTGAAGAAGCCAACATTATGATGGCAAACAATCCTGATTTATTTAAACAAAAGGTTCAAGAAACCTTACGTCGTCATACCAAAGCAATAAACAAACACGCAGAAAAAGGTACTTATTTTTTCGATTATGGAAATGCTTTTTTATTAGAAGCTTCTCGTGCTGGAGCTGATATCATGGCTGAAAATGGTATCGATTTTAGATATGTTTCTTATGTACAAGATATTATGGGACCA
>JADFSQ010000403.1 GCA_022560715.1 Bacteroidota bacterium | reverse complement strand
AAAAACCTTGTACAGAGGCACCATGCGTAGAGTTGGTTTTAGTCGTGCTTGGAATATGTTTGTACAGTTAGGAATGACAGACGATAGCTATACCATTGATGACAGTGAGAATATGAGTTATCGGGATTTTGTAAATGCTTTTTTGCCTTATAGCCCAACTGATTCTGTTGAATTAAAATTCAGACACAACTTAAAAATAGATCAGGATGATATTGTTTGGGATAAACTTGAAGAACTTGATATTTTTAGTTCATCAAAAAAAGTAGCACTTAAAAAAGCAACTCCAGCACAAATTTTACAGAAAATACTAATGGATACCTGGACATTAAAAAAAGAGGATAAGGATATGATTGTGATGTATCATAAGTTTGGTTATGAATTGCATGGTAAAATGCACCAAATAGATGCTACAATGGTTACTATTGGTCAAGACCAAACCTACACTGCTATGGCTAAAACTGTTGGCTTGCCAGTTGCTATGGCTACTCTTGCTATACTGAATGGAAAAATTAAAACTCCCGGTGTTCAAATCCCAATTTCAAAAGAAGTTTACACACCTATTTTAAAAGAGTTAGAAACCAATGGAATTGTTTTTAGTGAAAAAGAAGTGCCTTATTTGGGTTATAATATACTAAATGTTTAATGTTTTTAAATGAATTATTAAATAAATTGCATTTTTTGCTCTAAACCTTTCAATTTTATATCTTTTTATTACAGTTTAAAAGCATTTTTGTATTTTTACGTATTAATTTTAAATATAAATAATGCATGAAAATTACAGATCAAAGTATTAAGATTGATGGAATTGACAAAATGATACTTCGCGAGTTAATGCAAAATGCCAGAACTCCAATACTTAAAATTGCTCGTCAGGTTGGTATTTCGGGAGCAGCAATTCATCAACGGTTACGTAAACTTGAAAATTCAGAATTGATTTCCGGTTCAAAATTTATTATAAACACAAAAATATTAGGCTATACTACAATGGCATTTGTCGGCATTTTTTTGGACAAAGCAGTAAGCAATCCACAAGCAGTTAAACAGCTTAAAAAAATTCCTGAAGTTTTAGAATGTCATTACACCACAGGAAACTGGAGCATCTTTATAAAAGTACTGTGTAAAGATAATGAGCATTTAATGAATTTGCTTAATAAAGAAATTCAATCTATAAAAGGTGTTTCAAGAACTGAGACTTTTATTTCTTTAGAGCAACAAATTGATAGACAGATTAAAATCTAATCGTTATTTTGTGAGTATATAAATAATATTATCAGGAAATCCTTTGTCTGTTCTATTTTTGTATAATTTAAATCGATGTCTTATTAAAAGTGTTTTTGATGCTTTATTTTTTTTGTGAGTAAAAGCTTCAATAGAGTTTAGGTTTAAGGTCCCAAATCCAAATTCGAGAACTTTGCTTAAGGCTTCATTCATTATTCCTTTTTTATGGTAAGCAGGAAGTAGCTCGTAACCAACTTCGGCAATTAATTTATCTTTTGAAAAATTCCATAAACAAATAGTGCCTACAAGTTCTTGAGTTTCTTTAAGTGAAATTGCCCAATACAAAAACTCTTCATTAGCAATTCCTTTATTGGTTTTTGTGATAAATGCTTGCGCTTCTTCAATCTTATTTTGTGTTTCTTTTGAAATGTATTTATATACAATTTCGTTAGATCGAATTTTAAAAATGGCTTGGTCGTCTGTTGTTTTGAGTTGCCGAAGTATTAAGCGTTTTGTTTTTAAAGTTGGGAAGGCGTTAGTTTTATAGATACTTATTTTATTTTTTATTTGTGTCATTTAAAATAAATCATCCATAGTTATACTATTATCAATAAGACCAATGCTATGTTTGTTTGCAGTCATGCCATAAGTGCTTAACAACGTAATAAATATATGCTTTCGGGTTTTAGAAACTTGCTTAAAGACACTTCTTTTATTGCGAATATTGTTTGCCATAGATGAAGTTAGTGTAACTTTATCATTATAAAATTTTATTTCACACATATTTATAGTTTTGTCGCTTCTATCTATAAGCAAATCTATTTGTGCTCCTTTATGAGTTTGAGTTGGCTTGGCAATAAAACTATAATCTTCCGAAAAAATACCATGAATTCCTAAAGCTTCTTTTATTTTATCTGTATGTTGAAGACATAAATTTTCAAAAGCGTAACCACTCCAAGATTTCCAAGATTGTGTTTGGCTTAATATATGCCAATAACCTTGATTTTTTGATTTTGTACCTTCAATAAATTTTAAATAAAAAAGTGAATAATAATCAGTTAGCCTATATAGCTTATCTT
>JADFSQ010000030.1 GCA_022560715.1 Bacteroidota bacterium | reverse complement strand
TGATTTAATAAACACAAGACGACTCACATAGAAAAATGTTACATCTGGATATAGGGATTTTTTTCTTTTAATTGCAGATAACGGGAGTTTGCGCACAAACTCCATTTTTTGATTTCCTAATAAGGTTATATACTTAAGTATTGATCTTTAGGAGACTTAAAAATAGTAAAGGCGAATGGATTTATTGTTATGGTTTTATAAATAAACGGCAGTAAAAGACTTAAAACAGAGTCTATTTTGGATAAAATGTGCAGTTTAAGGCCTTCCAGCCTAGTTTTTAGCTCATCTGTGGTAAAAATAGACATAAGTCTCCTAAGGTTATAACAAATCATCATCAAATTAACTTCCGATAACACATTTTCTTTTCCTTTCATTAAGGTAAAAGTAACTCCCTAATATTACATAGTTGTTATCCATTTTATTAACAAAGCACTATCATAGGCGTTAATTAGTCTCGAATTTGTTGTTTTCCTTTTCATAATCCAAAATGTTTAACTAATATAATTCCAGATGTTTTTGTACTTGGTTATTTGGCTATAAGTATATAAAATCGTTTTGTTTCCAGGATTTTTAAGCGAAGGGTCTTTGGTTAGAATCTTTTTAGCATGATGACGAGCATGCAGTAAAATGTCGCTATCCTTAATAATATCAGCTATTTTAAGATTCAATACACCGCTTTGTTGTGTTCCCATTATATCTCCAGGTCCACGAAGGCGAAGATCTACTTCGGCAATTTCAAAACCATCATTGGTTCTTACCATCGTTTCTAATCGTGTTTTACTGTCGCTGCTTAATTTATAGCTTGTCATTAAAATACAATAGCTTTGTTCTGCACCACGACCAACACGACCACGAAGCTGGTGTAATTGTGATAAACCAAAGCGTTCAGCACTTTCCACGATCATAACCGAAGCATTTGGCACATCAACACCAACCTCAATAACAGTAGTAGCTACCATAATTTGAGTTTCACCTTTTATAAAACGCTGCATTTCATAGTCTTTATCTGCTGGTTTCATTTTTCCATGCACAATTGAGATTTGATAATCTGGCAAAGGAAAATCTCTAACAATGCTTTCATAACCATCCATCAAGTCCTTATAATCCATTGTCGCACTTTCCTGAATTAATGGATAGACAATATAGATTTGTCTCCCTTTTGCAATTTCATCGCGTATAAACCGGAAGACTTTGAGTCGGTTTTTATCGAAACGATGTACTGTTTTTATCGATTGTCGACCAGGTGGTAATTCGTCAATTATTGAGATGTCTAAATCGCCATAAACAGACATTGCTAAAGTTCTCGGAATTGGTGTTGCAGTCATTACCAAAATATGTGGAGGAGAGCTGTTTTTTTTCCATAATTTACTACGTTGTGCAACTCCAAATCGGTGTTGCTCATCGATGATTGCGAGTCCTAAATTTTTGAATTTTACCTTATCTTCGAGTAGGGCATGAGTGCCAATTAAGATTTGTAATTCGCCATTTTCTAGAGCTTCATGAATTTTTCGACGTTCTAAAGTTTTACTTGAACCAGTAAGTAGTTTAATGCTGATTTTCAGTTTATTACATATATCAAGTAATACATTGTAGTGTTGGACTGACAAAATTTCAGTCGGAGCCATAAAACAGGCCTGAAAACCGTTGTCAAGTGCGATTAACATTGACATTAGCGCAACTATGGTCTTTCCAGAACCAACATCACCTTGTAAAAGCCGATTCATTTGTGCATTGCTTCCTAAATCACTTCTAATTTCTTTAAGAACACGTTTTTGTGCATTGGTTAATTCGAATGCTAAATGGGTTTTAAAAAAGGTATTAAAGTAGTCGCCAACTTTTGTAAATGGAAAGCCTTTAATTTTTGATTTATGGATTAAATTCTTACGTATTAATTGCAACTGAATGAAAAATAATTCTTCAAATTTTAGACGGTATTCTGCACGTGATAATAGCTCTTGATTTTTAGGAAAATGGACATTGAAAAGTGCATCAGATTTTGAAACTAATTTTAATTCAGAAATCAATTTTTCTGATAATGTTTCAACAAAAACTCCTTTAGTTTCAGTAAACAATTGTTGCATGAGTTTACTTATCACACGATTGGAAATACCTTTGTTCGATAGTTTTTCAGTCGAAGGATAAATGGGTTGCATTGCGGAACGTAGATTTTTTTTATAATCTTCTAGCAATTCCATTTCTGGGTGAGGCATATTATATTTCCCATTAAACCAATTGGTTTTTCCGAAAATGACATATTCTTTATCCAATTTCAAACTTTCCCGAATCCATTTATGTCCACGAAACCAAACCAATTCCATATCTCCTGTATCGTCTTGAAACCTTGCAATCAAACGTTTACCACGTTTTTGTTGCACTTCATGAACATCAATTATTTGTCCAATAATTTGTACTTCAGACGAGTTACGTTGTAATTGATTGATTTTGTAATATTGCGTTCTATCTATATAACGATTTGGAAATAAATTGATTAGATCTTGATAGGTATGAATACCCAATTCCTTACGTAGTAAATCGGCACGATTTGGACCAACGCCTTTTAGGTAATCTATTGGTGTTTGAAGGAAATTTGTATTCACAGAACTAAATTAATTCTTTTAGTAATAATGACAAGTATAATTATTAATTTGCTTTTTTGAAATTATTATTGTTTAAGTTCAACAAAATTATAGATTCGCATAATTATATGAGAGCATTAGTTATATCAGGAGGTGGAAGTAAAGGTGCATACGCAGGAGGTGTTGCACAATATCTTATTAACGAGAAGCAGCGTAATTACGATATGTTTTTAGGAACTTCCACCGGAAGTTTGCTCATTCAGCATTTGGCTACAAACGATATAAAGAAGTTATATACCATTTTTACCAATGTAAAACAAAAGCATATTTTTAGTATAAACCCCTTTGTAGTACGTAAAAAAGGAAATCGGGAATTTGTATCTATTAACTTTTTTAGTTCTTTATTTCAGTTTATTAAAAAGAAACGAACTTTTGGAGAAAGTAAGGCATTAAAAAGAAATATACGGCGAAATTTCACAAAGGAAGAGTATGATCAAATTAGAGCAACTAAAGCCGATGTTGTAGTAACTGTTTCAAATTTATCTCAAAATAGAGTAGAGTATAAGTCTATACACGATTTTAGTTACGAAGAGTATTGCGATTGGATATGGATTTCTTGTAATTATGTGCCATTCATGTCGTTGGCTGTAAAAAATGGCTACGAGTACGCCGATGGTGGATTGGGTTGTGTAGTGCCAATACGTGAAGCGATTTTACGTGGAGCAACCGAAGTAGATGTTATAATTTTAGAATCGGAAAACATGGAACAGCTAAAAGTATTGGGTAAAAATCCTTTTTCGTTGATGCTGAATTTGTTTAGCCATTTATTAGACCAAGTTGAAAAGCACGATATAACTATAGGTAAACTTGCTGCTAAAAACAAAGGAGTAAAACTCAATTTGTATTATACACCATCAAAGCTTACTGAAAACTCATTGATCTTTAATAAAAAATTAATGATAAGTTGGTGGGAACAAGGATATAATTATGCTAAAAAGAAACATAGCGAATTAGATTCTAATGAATTAAGAGGCGATGTATTACCATAATTCAGAAACTTCTTTTTTAATAAAAGATAGAGCTGCATCACTTGGTGCACGTTTTTCCATCATTTCGGTTAAAATAACTTCTCTTAATTTATTTGCAGTTCCCGTTTTTTTTAATAAACCTGCTTTTCTAATCAATTGAATTGTCGCATTTTTTGCGGCAACTATTATGTTCCAGCAATCGTCGGTTACATAGATTTGTTGCGACAAATTATGTTCAAATTCTTGTGAAATATTCTGTATAAGCAAAGATTCGTAATCTTCTTCGTTTGAGCTTGTTGGAGATACTCTTACCAGCAATTTGGTTGGAGTAATTCGCTCTAAAAACAAAGCCATACGCTCGTAAGCCTGTAAACGTATTGGCAACGAACTTACTTGCATATCTTTGTGTAATAAGAAGCGTCTTCTGCCATCTTCATTTTTTGTATGCTCTTTAAAAAAGTAGTAGGCAATTAAACCTGTAATTAAAGAAGGAACAGCATAAAGTAAGACTTCAAATATTTTATCAATTTCCATAAAAATCGGTTTTGGGTTAAACAAACTTAAGCTATTTATTTAATAAGCACAAAATGGAATAAAAATTCCAAGTTTCAAGTTTCAAAATACAAATTACTGAATACTGCAAACTGCAAACTGAAGACTGAAGACTGTTGACTGAAGACTAACATTTCCCTCCCAAATAAATACAATCTTTTAAATCTTGCACCGACGTAAACGGAACTGGAGTTTTTTCATACATATATGTCTTGTCTAGCTCTTTCGATAAGTGATGGTCATCTACATTAACATCAATATCACTCATTTTAAACTGGCAAGGATGCTCGTAACCAGCAGCATGAGTAATTTCTACCAATTCTTTTCTGAAAGTCCTGAAATATTGTGCCAAGCGTTCAGATTTTAATGTTGGATTGATACCACTTTGTAACCATTTGCTTTGTGTAGCAACACCACTCGGACAATGATTGGTATGACACACTTGTGCCTGTATGCAACCAATGCTCATCATAGCTTCACGCGCTACATTTATACAATCGGCTCCCATTGCAAAAGCCATTGCTCCTTTTGCAGGAAAGCCAAGTTTCGCACTGCCAATAAATACAATCCGTTCCGATAATCCGTAATCCTGAAACATTTTATACAAATCGCTAAAACCATACACCCAAGGTAAGGATACATGGTCTGCAAAACTTGGAGGAGCAGCTCCTGTACCACCTTCACCACCATCAACAGCAATAAAATCGGGTCCTTTATTTGTTTTAATCATAATGTCTGCCAACTCTTTCCATTGGTCTAATTTGCCTATAGCTGCTTTTATACCAACCGGAAGTCCGGTTTTTTCAGCTACAGATTCAATAAAATCAACCATTTCAGGAACATTGGAAAACGCTGAATGATTTGGAGGAGAAATTACATCTTTACCCATTTCTACGCCTCTTATAGCAGCAATTTCTTTTGTGATTTTTGCAGCAGGAAGCACGCCTCCTTTTCCAGGTTTTGCACCTTGAGAGAGTTTAATTTCAATAGCTTTAACAAATGGATTGTCAGTTACTAATTTTTCTAATTTCTCCCTTGAAAAATTGCCGTACTTATCTCTAACTCCAAAATATCCAGTCCCAATTTGAAAAATAACATCGCCGCCATGACTATGGTATGGAGATAATCCACCTTCTCCAGTATTGTGATAAGCGTCAGCGAGTTTAATACCTTTATTTAAGGATTCTATAGCTTTTGCTGACAATGAACCAAAACTCATTGCAGAGACGTTAATTATAGAAGCAGGGCGATACGGTTTTTTACGATTGTTGTAAGCTCCAAAAACTTTAGCACAAGGCAAAAAACATTTGTCAATTGTGTTTGGGTGATTTTCATCAATTTTGAAAGGCATCATTGCATTATTGATAAAAATATGCTGATGTGCATAAATGTCTCTATCAGTCCCGAAGCCTTCGTAGTTGTTCTCTTTCTTTGCCGAAGCGTAAATCCAACCACGTTCAATACGATTAAAAGGCAATTCTTCTCTATTATTAGCAACAAGATACTGTCTTAATTCTGGTCCGATTTTTTCCAGTATATAACGAAAATGGCCAATTACTGGAAAGTTATGACTTACTGTATGTTTTTTCTGGATAAATACATCGCGAATAGCAACAAGTAGAATTAGTATAATAATCCAAACCCACCACGAAATTTGTGACAAAAACTCTAAAATAGCATCCATTAAATTAGTTGTTTAAATAATCTAAAGATAATTGAATAAACGTTTTAACTCCAAGTAAAAGTCCACTCTCATCAATATAAAAATCTGGTGTATGATGTGATGCCGCTTCTTCAACAGGGACATCTAATGGTTTTCCTCCTAAAAAAAAGTACAATCCTGGAATTTCTTTTTGAAAGAAAGAAAAATCTTCGGCTCCAGTAATAGCTTTTATTAAGTGTACATTTTCTTTTCCTGCAGCTTTTTCAAAAGAAGGAATCATTTGTGCGGTAAGGTATAAATCGTTAAAAGTAATCGGATAATTTACTCCAAACTCTAATGTGGCACTAGCTCTATAAGCTTTTGCTATAGCAGGTATCATTTCTTCCATGCGTTTTTTAATTTGGTCTTGCATACCGTAATCTAAAGTTCGTAAAGTTCCAATTATTTGTGCCGTTTCAGGTATAATATTACTTCTTACTCCACTAGTGAATTTTCCAATAGATAGAACAACAGCTTCCTTAGTTAATTCCATTTCACGGCTTACTAAAGTTTGTAAACCATCAATGATTTTAACAGCAGCCATTATAGGGTCTATACTTGCCCATGGTGTAGATCCATGACTTTGTTTTCCTTTTACATTAATTTCAAAACTTTGAGCAGCAGCTAAAGCACCACCTGGTTTATAAGAAATTGTTCCGACATCTTTACTAGCACTAATATGTAATCCGAAAATAACATCTACATTAGGATTCTCTAAAACACCTTCTTTTACCATTAAGGCAGCACCACCCTCTTCCCCTTTCGGAAAGCCTTCTTCAGCGGGTTGAAAAATAAACTTAATCGTGCCATTTATTTTGTCTTTATGTTTCGACATTACTTCGGCAACTCCCATAAGAATAGCTATATGTGTATCATGACCACAGGCATGCATCACTCCAGTATCTACACCATTATAATTTGTTTTAACATTAGATTTAAAAGGAACATCTGTTCTTTCCGTTACTGGTAATGCATCAATATCTGCACGAAGTGCGATTACTTTTCCGGGGTTATTCCCTTTTAATAAAGCAACAACACCTGTATGGGCAATACCCGTTTGTACTTCTAAGCCTAAAGATTTAAGATGAGCAGCAATTTTTTCGGCGGTTTTAAATTCTCGATTGGATAATTCTGGATTTTCATGAAAATGACGACGCCATTCAATGATTTTTGATTCTATGTCTGTTATATCGGCATCTAGACCATGCTGAGAAAACCCAACGAGGCTGGTTAAAATTGTGAAGGTTAGTACTAGTTTTTTCATTTGTTTAAGTATTTGTTATTTTTAATGATGGTTGTTTAAAATGATATATAAATGTAATCGTTATTTTGATATTGAATGAGGGTAGTCATAGCTGAAAGTGCAAATTTTACACTTGGTATTACATTCTCTTTATCAAGACCTCTGTAAACCGCAGTTTGACCACACAAAATGATGTCTACACCAGCTTCTGTCAATTGGTTGATGAGTTCCAGATTTGGATTATCCACACCAAATTTTTCTTTATATTCTTTATATTCTTTATTGTTAAAAACATCTTGCCAAGCAGCTCCATGTATTGTCATAGCTACTTTTAGTTGATCTTTAGACATACCTAGATTAGCGTGCATATTTAAAAACCGAGTAGCAGTAACGATGTATTTATTTGGAATACTTTTATCTTCCGAAGTTTTAGAAACATCAAAAATTACTTTGAAGCTTGCCGAAGTGTCTGTTTTAATATCTGGATTTTCGATAGTAAAGAATTCACCAAAATCTTTGATAATTGCACCATTAACTCTATCTTTTTGTGCATTAATTTGAAAAGAAATACTGAAGCATATTCCTAATAGAAAAAGTAATTTATACATAAAGAAATATAATTTTAGGTCTAAAGATATTCAAATTTTTGATAATGATTAATGAGATATAGGATTGTTTATAATTAATCATATTTCCATTAAAAAATACACAAGACATTGGCTAAATTCACACATTAAAATATAGCAGTTTGGAGACCTTTTTAAATCAGTTAAACGAAGCACAATTAGCAGCTACTTTGCAAAAGGATGGCCCTATGATTGTTATTGCTGGAGCAGGTTCTGGTAAAACTCGTGTGCTTACCTATCGCATTGCTTATTTAATGAGCCAAGGTGTTGATGCGTTTAATATATTGTCTTTAACGTTTACCAATAAGGCTGCTCGTGAAATGAAAGCGCGTATTGCTACTATTGTTGGCGATAGTGAAGCAAAAAATATTTGGATGGGAACTTTTCATTCGGTGTTTGCAAAAATCTTGCGTTTTGAAGCAGATCGTTTAGGATATCCAAGTAATTTTACCATTTACGATACACAAGATTCGCAGCGATTGATTGCTTCAATAATAAAAGAAATGAATCTGGATAAAGATGTGTATAAATATAAACAGATTTATTCCAGAATATCATCATATAAAAACAGCTTAATAACTGTTAAATCATATTTTCAAAATCCAGAACTTATTGAAGCAGATGCCATGGCAAGACGTCCAAAACTTGGCGATATATATAAGGAATATGTAGATCGTTGTTTTAAAGCCGGAGCGATGGATTTTGATGATTTGCTGTTAAAAACCAACGAGCTGTTAACGCAGTTTCCAGATGTGTTAGCAAAGTATCAGGATAGGTTTCGGTATATTTTGGTTGATGAGTATCAGGATACCAATCATTCACAATATTTAATTGTAAGAGCATTATCGGATCGATTTCAAAATATTTGTGTTGTTGGCGACGATGCACAAAGTATTTATGCCTTTCGTGGTGCAAATATTAATAATATTTTAAATTTTCAGCGAGATTATGATGATGTAAAAGTTTTTAAATTAGAACAGAATTATCGCTCGACCAAAAACATAGTAAATGCCTCAAATTCTATAATCGATAAAAACGAAACGAAACTTGATAAGATTATTTGGACTGCAAACGAAGAAGGTTCAAAAATAAAAGTAAACCGGTTATTAACCGATGCTGATGAAGGTCGTTATGTAGCGAGTACTATTTTTGAAAGTAAAATAGAGAATCAGCTTCCAAATAGCGATTTTGCGGTATTGTACAGAACTAATGCGCAATCTCGTGCCATTGAAGATGCATTGCGTAAACGTGAAATTCCGTATCGGATTTATGGAGGATTGTCGTTTTATCAGCGTAAAGAAATAAAAGATATATTGTCCTATTTGCGGCTCGTTATTAACCCTGCGGATGAAGAAGCTTTAAAACGCATCATTAATTTTCCGGCGCGAGGAATTGGTCAAACTACTATCGATAAATTAATAGTTGCTGCAAATAGTTATGACAAAACGATTTTTGAAGTCTTGCAAAATATAAATCAGGTTGAAATAAACTTAAACGCAGGTACAAAAACAAAGCTTCAAAATTTTGCAACCATGTTGGAGAGCTTTCAGGTAATTAATCAAACAGCCAATGCTTTTGAATTAGCTGAACATATTACAAAAGCCAGTGGTTTAATAAGGGAGTTTGGTAAAGATGGTACCCCGGAAAGTGTGACCAGAATGGAAAATATTGAAGAACTCCTAAATGGTATTAAAGATTTTGTTGAAGGTCAAAAAGAATTGGTAGATACATCAGATTCTTTAGCTGTTTTTTTAGAAGATGTTGCATTGGCTACCGATTTAGATAACACTAAAGGAGACCCAAACCACGTGGCATTAATGACGATTCATTTAGCAAAAGGTTTGGAGTTTCCTCATGTATTTATTGTTGGTCTAGAAGAAGATTTATTTCCGAGTGCCATGAGTATGAATACACGAAGTGAGTTAGAAGAAGAGAGACGTTTGTTTTATGTAGCACTTACAAGAGCCGAAAAACAAGCGTATTTATCTTATGCATTATCGCGTTACCGCTGGGGAAAATTAATAGATGCAGAACCAAGCCGGTTTATTGAAGAAATTGATAATAAATATTTAGAGATAATTACTCCAATTGAAGTCCCGATATCTATCGGGAGGCGTTTTAACCCAATGTTGGATGCAAGTATTTTTGGTGATATGTCCCCAAATACAATTCGGTTTAAAAAACCTTTGCAGAAAAAACCTGAAAAGTTTAGGATTAGTACACCTAAAAATTTAAAAAAAGTTACCAAAACTCCTGAAAACACGAATTTGTTTAACAGTAAATTAGTTGTTGGAAACTTTGTAAAGCATTTGCGCTTTGGGAAAGGTGAGGTTTTAAAAATTGAAGGTGTTGGAGCAGATGTAAAAGCCGAAATTAATTTTGAAAATGGAGGAAAAAAGAAATTGTTGCTTCGTTTTGCAAAATTAGAAGTGATTGGTTAATGTTAGTTGTTTGTTATTAAATCTTCAGTCTTCAATCTCCAGTATTACTCTAAATGTGTTTGTATAAATATTTTTAGTTTATTCCAAGTATCAATTCCGTTAGCTCCAGTCCAGCCATGTCCTTCGTTTTCATATAGAGTAAATTCGTGAGTCACTCCAAGTTCAACCAATTTATCTCTCATATCTATACCCTGGCTTGTAGGCAAAGGGGGTCTTGACCACCATAAAACAAAATTGTAGGTGGAGCAAAAGTATCAACTTGGTGGTATGGGCTTATTTCTTCTAAAAAATCGGTTGTAAGATTAATTCCAAAACCGCTAAACAAGTTTTGGAATTCTGTACTATTTAAGTAAGCAGGATCGGTAAAGTTAGTAGGGCCAACAATACTGCTTACCATTTTTATATTACTATCAACCTGAGTTCGACCTAATATTTGTTTACAGTTTGGATGAATTTTTATTCAATTCGAAGTTAGATTTTTGAAAGACTAACTGGTTAATTTGAGGAAATTTGGCGAGAATTGGGGAAAATTCACTAAATCCAAAGGAAATCCAAAGAAAAATAATCTTTTTTA
>JADFSQ010000402.1 GCA_022560715.1 Bacteroidota bacterium | reverse complement strand
AATAATGTGTTTGGGTATTATATTGAAGTTCGCCACACACATAAAGATAAAGTCCCTGAAGATTGGATTCGCAAACAAACTTTGGTTAATGCCGAGCGTTATATTACTGAAGAGTTAAAAGAATATGAAGCTAAAATACTCGGAGCCGAAGAGCGTATTTTGGCGATAGAGCAACAATTATTTTCTGAATTGGTAGGTTGGATGACCGCTTTTATAAAACCAGTACAGCAAAATGCGCATTTAATTGGACAATTAGATTGCTTGTGTGGTTTTGCACAATTGGCCAAAGCCAATAAATATGTATATCCTACAATTGATGATTCTTTCGATTTAGATATAAAAGAAGGACGACATCCTGTTATTGAAAAGCAATTGCCACTTGGTGAAAGTTATATTGCAAACGATTTATTTTTAGATCGTGAAACGCAGCAAATTATTATGATTACCGGACCAAATATGTCTGGTAAATCGGCATTATTACGTCAAACAGCATTAATAGTATTGTTAGCTCAAATAGGAAGTTTTGTGCCTGCAAAATCGGCAAGAATTGGTTTGATAGATAAAATTTTTACAAGAGTAGGCGCAAGCGATAATATATCGATGGGAGAATCTACTTTTATGGTAGAGATGAATGAAACGGCTTCTATTTTAAATAATATTTCTAAACGCAGTTTGGTATTGTTAGACGAAATTGGTCGTGGTACAAGTACTTATGATGGCATTTCAATTGCCTGGGCAATTAGTGAATATTTACACGAACATCCTGCAAAAGCGAAAACTTTATTTGCAACACATTACCACGAACTCAACGAAATGTCTGAAACTTTTGAGCGCATCAAAAATTTTAATGTGTCTGTAAAAGAGTTAAAGAACAATGTCTTGTTTTTAAGAAAGCTGGTCGCCGGCGGAAGTGCACATAGTTTTGGTATTCACGTAGCAAAAATGGCAGGAATGCCGCAGCAGGTAATTCATCGTGCTAATAAAATTTTAAAACAGTTAGAAAAATCGCATTCGAGTGAAGAATTAACAAATAAAGTAAAATCGTTAAAAGACGAAATGCAGTTGAGCTTTTTTAATTTGGATGACCCTTTACTTGAAGAAATTAAAGATGAAATTTTACATTTGGATATTAATACGTTGACACCTGTAGAAGCTCTAATGAAACTCAATGAAATCAGGAGAATGCTGCAAAAAAAGAAGCGGGCATAAAAATTGATTTTTAACAAAAACCCTTTGGTATTATTATAATTGTTTTAAATTTGCACCTGCATTTTGCCGTCAGGTAGATGCGTAATATTAAGTAACACGTTCATTAAAAACTGCGAAAGTAGCTCAGGGGTAGAGCATCACCTTGCCAAGGTGGGGGTCGCGGGTTCAAATCCCGTCTTTCGCTCTATACCTTTAAAATATACCATGCTGAAGTGGTGGAATTGGTAGACACGTTGGACTTAAAATCCAATGGCCTGTAAGGCCGTGCGGGTTCAAGTCCCGCCTTCAGTACAGATAAAAAGCCAAGACGAAAGTCTTGGCTTTTTTGTTTCCCGGAGCGAGCGAAGCTTGCTTGGGCTCGCGCAAGGAAACAAAAAAAGACCGTTTTGCGGTCTTGCTTTTTTCACCATGTTGATGTGGGACTCACCGAAGGTAATTCCCGCCTTCAGTACATAGAAAATCCGTAATTACTTTATTATTAAAGTGTTACGGATTTCTTGTTTATTGTTTAGTCAACTATTAGTCAACAATATTGTAATAAGCGCGTTTCTACTCTTTTAATGTAGTTAGATTTCTTTAATAAATGTATAGTGTATTTATCCAAACTATGTCAATATTTAAAACTCCTTAAATTTGTATAAGGTCAAATTGTTTATTAATATCAATGAATTATAGCCGTTGTTATTAAACACTTTTTAATTAGGAGACATCATTATTTCACCCTCATATTTTTGTTTTGATATTATAAATTTATGTAATAAAAGAACCAATCTTTTTGAAATAATACTTGAAAAAAGTTTGTATATTATTAGAAGTAATGTGATTAGTCGATAGTTAGTGGGATTTGATATATCCCCCTTCTTATAAAAAAAATACATAATTACTTAATAAAGCTTATTAAAAGCACTATATAATAATTAACTATATAAACATATGGATGTTGAAGCAGCACGTTTAATAGCAGCCGGAATAGCAATGGGATTTGGAGCTATTGGCCCGGAAATAGGAGAAGGATATGTGGGCGGTAAAGCCCTAGAAGCAATGGGACGAAACCCAGAAGCAGGCAACATAATCTTTACAAAGATGTTCGTTGCTATGGCTGTAACA
>JADFSQ010000401.1 GCA_022560715.1 Bacteroidota bacterium | reverse complement strand
TCAGGTTGAGCGCAGTCGAAACCTATTAGAAAATATAGTTTAAAAAAACGTTTAACTTAGTAATAAAAGATTCCCGCTTTCGTGGGAAATGAATATGAAACAATATTTAGACCTCGTAAAACACGTTTTAGAAAACGGAAACGAAAAAAGCGACCGAACAGGAACAGGAACCAAAAGTGTATTTGGATACCAAATGCGTTTCGATTTAAGTGAAGGATTCCCAATGGTAACTACTAAAAAATTACACTTAAAATCTATTGTTTATGAATTGCTTTGGTTTTTAAAAGGCGATACAAATATTAACTATTTAACCGAAAATGGTGTACGTATATGGAATAGTTGGGCAGACGAAAATGGCGATTTAGGTCCAATTTATGGTCATCAATGGCGCAATTGGAATAGCGACGACATCGACCAGATAAAGGACGTAATTAATTCCATAAAAAATAATCCGGACAGTCGCAGAATGATAGTGTCTGCATGGAATCCTTCAGTTTTGCCAGACACCTCAATTTCATTTAGTGAAAATGTAGCCAACGGAAAAGCAGCCTTACCACCTTGCCATGCATTTTTTCAGTTTTATGTGGCTGATGGAAAATTATCGTGTCAACTCTATCAACGTAGTGCAGATATTTTTCTCGGAGTTCCATTTAATATTGCGTCCTATGCATTATTTACAATGATGATGGCTCAAGTTTGTGGCTATCAAGCTGGCGAATTTATTCATACGTTTGGCGATGCTCATATTTACAGCAATCATTTGGAGCAACTGGAATTGCAATTGTCTCGCAATTTAAGACCGCTACCAAAAATGATTTTAAATCCAGACGTAAAAGATATTTTTGATTTTAAGTTTGAAGACTTTACTTTGGTTGACTATAATCCGCATCCATCGATAAAAGGCACTATTGCTGTTTAAGCTAATGTTATTGCCACTACTATGGAGAACTCTTTAAATTTTAATTTTTATAATATCCTGATTTTTTCTGGTATAGTGTATGGATTAATTTTTTGCTTTTCAATTATTCTTCAAAAAAAACACCAATCAACAACGATAACATTTTTAATTCTAACGGTTTTATCTCTAACTTTAAGTAATTTACAATACTGGTTAATCGACATTGGCATAAATAAAAAATACAACATCCCTGATATTGTATATATTCAATTTGAATTATTAATTATTCCCTTATATTACTTATTTATTAAAAACTACTTACAAACTAAAACCAGTAAAAAATTATTACTTATTCTTTTAATTCCTTTCTTTTTAGGAAGTCTTTATCAAATAGCTGTTAATTCTATAGTATTCCCACTTGAAAAATTAAGAAGTGCCAACTTTATTGTTGAAATTTTGACAATTTCATATAACCTTATCTTAATCATTTTAATTTTCAAGAACATTTCTTTATACAAAAAAGCTAATAAAAATACACATCATAACAAAATAGAAATCAATATAAAATGGCTAAAGCACACTCTTATTTTAGGAATTATTGTTTGCACACTTTGGGTAATTGGCACTCATTTTTTTTATTCCGATTCAATAAACAGTTATAAAATTTATTATCCGCTTTGGATTGGAATATCAATATTAATTTATTGGATAGGTTACAAAGGAATTTTTGAACTACAAATATTTAAAGAAAGAAAAATAATTCGTAAAAGAAAATCAAATCTTGAAACAAATTCCTTGTTTGGAGATGATGTATCGGTTAATAAAAGTGAAACTTTATTTAAAGACATATATCAAAGCATTATTACACAAAAACTATATTTAAACTCTTATTTGTCATTACAAACAATAGCAGATGAGTTTAAAATAAGTAGTGGCTATTTATCTCAATTAATAAATAACAACGGTAAACAAAACTTTAATGATTTAATAAATAGTTTAAGAATAAAAGAAGCTAAAAAAATGCTCCAAGACAAGAACTTTAATAAATACACTATTAATGCCATTGCTTTAGAAGCAGGATTTAACTCTAAATCAAATTTTTACCTAACCTTTAAAAAATTTACTGGAACTACTCCTTTAGAATATATAAAACACAACAAATCTGTCCAAGATATATAACTATATGCAAATATGGGACTTTTGTAAGAAATAACTTATTTATTATTGCAAGAAACAATAAATAAAACTATAATGATTATGAATTACAAAAATCCCATTTTTAAACTTTTCATTCTATTAACTGTTCTATTTTCATTTTCTAATTGTGATACTGAACAAATAGAAATTCTTTCCAATTCTGTTACCATAGAAGAACAAGACATTTCTGGTTTAACTACTATTCCTATTAAAGAATCTATCGAGTATTT